>NZ_QZFV01000032.1:0-137936 GCF_003600245.1 Amycolatopsis panacis | reverse complement strand
GGGATTAGTGGTTCCGCGTGGAACTGGGTGGGGGTTGGGGGGTGGGGGGCGTGCAGTAGCATCGGGGGTGGCTCAGGGTAAAGATGTCGAAGGGGGCTCCACGTGAAGAAGCTGCTGGCACTCGCGGTCATCGTGGGCGGCGTGCTGTTTGTCGTCAAGCGCAACAAGGCTGCCAAGGCTGAGGCTGACCTGTGGCGGGAAGCTACTGCCCCGCACGGGCCGATCTCGGCCAACGGCAGTACGCCGGCCAAGGCTGCGGACGCCTCGCGCAACTGACCTACTCGCGGACTTCGTCCGCATCGGGCCTGTAGCTCAATTGGTAGAGCACCGCCTTTGCAAGGCGGGGGTCAGGGGTTCGATTCCCCTCAGGTCCACCGAGAGTTCTAAACATGGTGAACCGTAGCTGAGTCACGGTGGCGACCGCTGCGACGTACGGCGGATTTCTATGCCGTGGCCGGCAGCTAGTCGCTGGTAGCGGTCCGGCCACGACTCTGGCAGCGGCGGGAGGTTGTCCGGTGGTGCGGTGTTGTTGCGTTCGAGCCATACGGATCGGACTGCGGTTGCCGTTTGCTCGGATTCGAGCAGGCCGTGTTCGAGCAGGATGGTGAGGTCGACGAGGTCGCGGACCCGCGAGTTCTCACGTTCCCCGAAGTCGCGGAGTATGCCGTGGAACTTCTCTGCCGCATGTCGGTGGATGTCGACCGCTTCGACCTCAACTGCTGGGATATCGGCGAACGCCAACGAGTTGGGTACGGCGAGCCTGTCGGTGGCATGAAGTTCATGAGTCCTGGGGGGACACGTCGAGCTGGATGCCCCCGAAAGGCTTGTCGGCCAGTTGCGCGCTGACTTTGGCCCGCCAGGTAGGGACTCCGCCGCTGTCATCACGTAGCCGTTCCGGCGGGCCGGCGGCAAAGATGAAGTAGTCATGGTCGAGGTCGACGGCCGAGGATGTCGATGAGTCGCTCGCGCGGTCGGTCAGGTAGAGGTATCCGTTATCCGGATCGACATGGCCGATGTCACCGGTGTGCAGCCAGCCGTCCACGAGAGTTTCCGCAGTGGCTTTCGGGTTTTCCCAGTAGCCGCTCATGACCACGTCGCCGCGGACGATGACCTCACCGTCCGTTCCCTCGGGGACGGGAGAACCATCCTGCGCGACGATGCGGACATCTATTCCGTGGAAGGGGCGGCCGCAGGAGCCGGGGTGTTCGAGGGCTTGCCCGGGGGCATCACGGTGATCGTCATGGGTGCCTCGCCCTGGCCGTACATCTGGGTGACGATGGGTCCGAAGGCGGTCGCCGCGGCGCGTAAGTCCTCCTGGTAGAGGGGTGCGCCGCCGCCGACGATGCTGTGCAGGCTCGAAGCGAGCCGAGTACGTCGATCAAGACGGTCCGGCTCCCGGAACGTCCACACAGGAAACCCTCTTCGCTCGTAACACTAGCGAGAGGGTTTCGGTCCGGGCCTCTGGTCAGATACCGTTGCGGGCGAACGGTTCTGCGGTCACGCCTCGTTCTGCTTGGGCGCGATGACCTTGCCAGGATTGAAGATTCCCCGCGGGTCCAGTGCGTCCTTCACTGCCCGGCCGAGTGCCAGTACGGCAGGTCCGGCTTCGGCGGACAGGCCTTTCCGTTTGAGCAGACCGACTCCGTGCTCGCCGGTGACCGTGCCGCCCAGTTCCAACGCGGCCGTGACGATGTCGTCGAACGCCGCCTGCGCCCGCTTCTTCGCGGCGTCGTCGCCGGGCTGGGTGATCAGCAGCGGGTGGAGGTTGCCGTCGCCGGCGTGTGCGATGTTGGCGATCAGAGTGTCGTGCCGAACGGCGGTTTCCTCGATCCGCGCGAGCATTTCGGGGACCGCGCCCTTGGGCACGCAGACGTCTTCGGTCAGTACCGGGCCGAGCCGTTCGAGCGCGGGGTAGGCCAGGCGCCGTGCGGCGAACAGTGCGTCGGCCTCCTGCTGGTCGGTCGAGCGCACCGCGAAGGTCGCGCCCGCCTTCTCGAAGCAGGCCAGCATCGCGTCGGCTTCTCGTTCGCCGGCCGGGCCGGCGCTGTCGGTGCGGCCCAGCAACACCACATTGGCCTCGGACGACAGGCCCATGTGCTTCCACTCGTCGACGGCGGCGAGGCAGTGCTGGTCGATCAGTTCCAGTGCGGAGGGCTCCAGCCCGGCTTCGGCGACGGCGGCGACCGCATGCCCGGCGTCGGTGATCGAGGAGAAGTAGCCCGCGACGGTGTGTTCGGGTTGGCGGGCGGGCCGCAGCCGCACGGTGATCTCGGTGATGACGCCGAGCGTGCCTTCGGAGCCGACCATGAGCCCGACGAGGTCGTAGCCGGCGACGCCTTTGGCGGTGCGACGGCCGATCCGGACCAGCTCGCCGGTCCCGCTCACGAACTCCAGGCCCAGCACGTAGTCGCGGGTGACGCCGTACTTGACGCAGCACAGTCCGCCGGCGTTGGTGGCGACGTTGCCGCCGATGGTCGACCACGGCGCGCTCGCCGGATCCGGCGGGTACCACAGGGCGTGCTCGGCGCAGGCCGCGCGCAGGTGGTCGTTGACCACGCCGGGCTCGACCACGGCGAGCCGTTCCCGCCGGTTGATCTCCTTGATCGTGGTCATCGCCTCGGTGGAAAGGACCACGCTGTGCTCGATCGCGTTCGCCCCGCCGGAAAGCCCGGTGCCCGCGCCCCTCGGGACGATCGGGGCGCCGAGCCGCAGGCAGACCCGGACGACGTGCCGCACCTCCTCGGCCGTCCGCGGCCGCACTACCGCCGCCGGTGCGCCGTGCGGTGCCCATTCGGCCTCGTCGTGGACGTAGCCGGACACCACATCAGGATCGGTGAGCACCCGGCCTGCGGGCAAGCCCCGGTCCAGGTCCTCGATCAGCTCACGTCGCCACGCCTCGTCGCGCATGACGGCGAGGCTAGCGGCGTCGACGGCCTCTGCTCAATGTGTGAACCGGCTATCATTGGCGGTTATCAATGGATGGAGTGTCCGCTGGTGCGGGAGACATGGCTGGACTTGCTGCTGCGCGACGCCGACCCGGATGAGCTTCAGCGGCACGGCCGTGAGCTGGACACCGCCGATCGGGAGACCGCGCAAGCGCTGCGGCTCACGATGGTGCTGCGGCAGCAGGCGCAGCGGGCGGCTGAGCTGGCCGCGCTCAACGACATCGCGATCCGGCTGGCCACCCGGCACGCGCCCGACGAGCTGCTGCCGGAGATCGTCGACCAGGCCCGCCGGGTGCTCGGCGCGGATCTGGCCTACCTCGGCCTCCTTGAGGACGGGCACCTGCGGCTCAAAGTCACCAGCGGTGCGCTCACCCCGGAGCTGATCGGGGTGGTGATCCCATTGTCGGTGGGGCTGGCCGGTGAAGTGATCGAGCACGCCGCGCCCCGCTGGACAGCCGATTATCAGGCGGAGCGGCGTTTCCGCCACGACGACATCGCCGACACGGCGGCGCGCGCGGAGAACATGCGCGGGCTGCTCGGAGTTCCGTTGCGCCTGCGCGGCCGGGTGCTCGGTGCCCTGTTCGTGGGCAAACGTCAGGAACGGGACTTCACCGAGCACGAGGTGACGCTGGCCTCGGCGCTGGCCGCGCACGCGGCGATCGCCATCGAGAACGCCAACGCGATCAGCAGCCTCAACGCCGCGAACGACCAACTCGCGCGCCGCACCGAGGAGCTGGAGCAGACGCTGCGCTGGGACCAGCGGCTGACACGTGTGGTGCTCACCGGCGGCAGCGTCGAGGAGTTGCTGGCCGAGATCAGCTCGATGGCCCGCGGGCGGGTCCGCTTCGTGACGGAACCGTCGGATGACGTGACCGTGGCGCGGCCCGTCGTGGCCGGGGATCGACGCTTCGGCGTGCTGGTGCTCGAAGGGGAGCCCGCCCGTGATGACCAGCTGCTTCTCGACCGTGCGGCGCCGGCACTCGCACTCGCGCTTCTCGCCGAGCAGGCTACGGCCGAAGCGTCGCGGCGTACCCGCGCAGCGTCGTTGGTCGATCTGCTCACCACGACCTCGGAACGACCGGCCTTATGGCAAGCCGGGCTGGACCCATCGGCGCAGTACGCGGTGCTCGTGGCCTCCGGACGGGCGCGGCTCCCGCAACTGCCCGGAGCGCTCGTGGCCGAGCATGGCGGCCGGCTGCTCGTCGTGACCACGGCCGACCCCGACAGCATTCGTCGGGACTGGCCGGGTGACGCACCGACCGCGGGCATCGCCGGCCCCGCACGCGGACAGGCGGAGCTACAGCGTTGCTTCCACGCGGCCCGGCAGACGCTACGTGCCCTGGAAGTGTTGGGGCGAAACGGAGAAGCCGCGACCGCCGGGCAACTCGGGCTGTATCGGATTCTGCTCGACCATGCAGGTCGCCGCGATCTGGCGGAGGCGTTCGAGCACGCGCTGGGACCAGTCCTCGCCGAGGAACAACGCCGTGGCGTTCCGCTGGTGGAGACCCTGCGGGTGTTCCTCGACCATGGTTGCCGCCCTCGCCCGGCAGCAACCGCTCTGGCGATTCACGTGAACACGCTGTATCAGCGGCTGGCGACAGTCGACCGTCTGCTCGGCGAGGGCTGGCGTACTCCGCAGCGGGCGCTGGAGCTGCACATGCTCCTGCACCTCACCGAGGCAAGCGGTCCGCTGGGTGGGCCGGAAGGCGGCTGAACTCAGGAGCGGTTCTTGCTCATCCGCAGGATCAAGGCGACCGCGTCCTCCGAATGTGCGATCGGAGAAAGGATTTCCTGCAAGAGGAGGCCACGAATCGCGGCGACGGTGACCGTGGCCGCGGCCAGGGCTTCCGTGGCGTCGAGTCCTTCACGTTCCGCGAGTGTGGCCAGCATCCTGGTCAGATCGTCGAGCGACTCGATGAACTCGCGAAAGTCCTGTGGGCTGTACGCGGCCAGCCCTGCGAGGTGAAAGAAACCGCGGACACGCGACAGCTGCTCCGGGCGTGTGTAGGTCTGCCAGATCGCCCTGACGAGGTCGTCAAAGGTGCCCCGCTGGGCGGCCTCGAAAAGCACCTCGTTGTCCCGGGACCGTTGTGTCTTGAGCATGGCCGCCAAGACGCCCGAGAGCGACCCGAAGTGATATCGCAGGAGGGCGTGGCTGGTCTCGGTCCGAGCGGCGATCTCGCGAAGCGACATCTTCGGTGCGGGCAGGTCCTCGCCGAAGGCTTCGAGAAGCCGGGCGAGGAGCCGCTCGCGGGCGCTTGTGGATGCCGAGCTTGACAGGACCACTCCCACAGTTTATCCATTGGAAAAGAAGGATCGATGGTACTGCGGACATGGTCGCAGGCGGCTCGCTACGGCGGAGGGAACGACTCGTGGGATGCGTTCGGATAGTCGGTGCGACGGTCGTCGACGGGTCCGGTCGCGACCCCGCCGACCTCGAGGTCACCATTGAAGACGGGCTCATCACCCAGGTCGGTCCCGACGGCGGATCCGGCGAACGCCTGGATGCCGGGGGACTGACGATGACGCCCGGCCTGATCGACGCGCACGTCCACCTGGGCTTGTCGAGCCCGATCCAGCCGCAGTTCTCGTTTCAGATCAGTGCCGCCGAGATCGCGGCGGACATCTTCGCCACGGCGGGCGGGGCGCTCGATGCGGGTTTCACCACCGTTCGGGACACCGGCGGGATCGACGGCGGCGTCGTCACCACGATCGCGAAGGGCAAGGTCAGGGGACCGCGCGTGCTGTCGTGCGGACCCGTGCAGTGCCAGACCGGCGGACACGGCTACTACGGAGCCGACTGGGAACCCACCGAGTTGTGGAGCAGCCATCACCTGCCGGGTCTGTGCGCGCTGTCCATGATGTCGGGCAACGCCGCCGAACTGCGCGCCAACGTGCGTGAGGCCTTCCGCCGTGGCGCCTCGTTCCTGAAGCTCTGCGTGACCGGCGGAGTGGTCGGCGCGCACGACCGGCTGACCGACACCCAGTTCACCGTGGAAGAGATCGCCGTCGCCGTTGAGGAAGCCACGGCGCGAGGCACCTACGTGACGGTCCATGCCCACAACAACGAAGGCATCCGGAACGCGATCGAGGCCGGGGTGCGCTGCGTCGAGCACGGCACCGACATCGATGAATCCACAGCCATCCTGATGGCCACGCGCGACGTTGCGCTGGTGCCTACGTTCGCGGTCGTCGAGCAACTGCTGCACAACACCGCTGGAGCCGGGCTCGGCGAGTCGACCCGCGATCGGGTGCAGGGTGTTCGCGAGCGGATGACCCAGGCGCTCGCGGCCGCCAAGGAAGCCGGCGTGCGGATCGGGCTCGGTTCCGATCTCATCGGTCCGGTTCAGGACCGCCGAGGAGAAGAACTCGCCTTGCGCGCAGCACTCGAGACGCCGATGGACGCGCTCGTGGCGGCCACCAAGACCAACGCCGAGATCCTCGGCCTGTCCGGCGAGGTGGGCGTTATCGCTCCCGGAATGCAGGCAGACCTCGTGCTCTGGGACGGTGACCCGCTCCAAGATCCGAAGATTTTCGCCAACCCCGCCAACGCCATTGTCGTCGTCCAGGCCGGACGCGTTGTAAAGGACCTCCGATGAGCACGATGTGGCACGGTTGCCTCGCCGACACCGACTATTTCGAAATCCGTTCCAGCGGCGGGCTCGGCTACGGCGTCTGGGTGACCACGCCGCCGGGCTACGATCCCGCAACCACGCAAGCGCCGGTTATGTATGTGCTCGACGGGAACTGGGCCGCAGCCATGACGGCTCCGCTGATCGTCACCCAGGCGGATCCTATGCAACGGATTCAGCCCTACATCCAGGTCAGCGTCGGCTATGCGGGCGAGGAAGCGCAGCACTGGGCACGGCTGCGCAACCGAGACCTCGTACCGCCCGGCGAGCCGGTAGCCAAGGAGCTCGGCGATGCCGTGGAGGCGGGATTCGCCGCGGGCGCGATGACCCGCGAGGAAGCCGACGCCTACCTCGCCGCGCTACGTGACACCCACGCCGACGCATTCCTGGACTTCCTGACGACGGACCTGCATCCGCGGATCGAACGCGACTACAGCATCGCCGCGAGCGGTCACGGCCTCTTCGGCTACTCCTACGGCGGACTTTTCAGTCTCTACACCTGGCTCTCCGGCTGCACGCTCTTCGAGAGCATCGGCGCGGGCAGCCCCGGCGTCGCCGGCGAGGACAGCCAGGTCTTCGCCCGGCTCAAGGAGCTGGGCGAAGACCTGCCCGCAGCCAGGCTGCACGTGACCATCAACGACCGGGAACTTCTCGGTGACCTGGCCATCTACCAAAGCATCACCAAGAACACGGCCACCCTCCTGCACCGCTTGACCGCGCGCGACGGAGCCGTCACCAGCGCGATCCTGCAGGAGACCCACGTGACCGGCCTCTCGGCGTCGTTCCTCAGCTACCTCAGGACCTGCTGGGCCGGGTAAGCGCCTCCGCGGTCGCCAAATCCGGCAGGTTCACCCGGTGGTTCGGACGTGGGCAGGCCATCGGCCCGAGACCAGGCCATTTTGACGGCGTCCGGTTCGCCGCCGAAATCCGGGTTGCCGCACTGTTCGGTGGCCCAGGCCAGGTAATCGCGCCAAGCGCTGCTGGACCAGCCACCAGCGAAGAGGCGGGCGGTGCCGTATCCCCAGGCCAGGACGGCGGCGGCGAGCCGGGCGGCCGGGATCGTCTTGTTCCGCGCGCGCAACCGGGGTAATACTTAGCCTCATGGCTCAGTATTCGGAGGTGCTCGACGGGGTCTTCCTCGCGCTCGCCGACCCGACTCGCCGCGCCGTGGTGCATCGGCTCGGACAGGGGCCGACGAGCGTGGGCGAGCTGGCACGGGCGGCACCGATGACCTTGCCCTCGTTCCTGAAGCACGTCCGGGTGCTCGAAGCGAACGGCGTGATCCGCACGGTCAAGACCGGTCGCGTACGGATCTGTGAACTCAACCGGGAACGGTTCGCGCTGGTCGACGACTGGCTCGCGCAGCAGCGCCGGATCTGGGCCGGGCGCACCGATCGGCTGGCGGACTTCGTCACCGAAACCGAGGAGGACTCATGAACCCCGATCTCGATCTCGGCCTCGACCGGATCATCCGGGCACCGCGCGAGCGGGTGTGGGCGGCGTGGACGGATCCGGCGAAACTCGCCCAATGGTGGATTCCCGCCCCGATGCACTGCCGCGTGCAACGGCTGGAAGTTCGCTCCGGCGGCGCGTTCGTCACGCAGCTGAGCGAGGACGGGGAGAGCTACCACCCGCACCTGAACGCCTGTTTCCTGCTGGCCGATGAGTACGAGCGGATCGTCTTCACCAACGCGCTCGACAGCGAATGGCGCCCGGCGAGCCCCGCACCGGTCGCGATGACCGCGGAGATCGTGCTGCGCGAGCACCCGGAGGGCACCGACTACCGGGTCGTGGTCCGGCACGGCGAGCCCGCCGCCCGGAAGCGGCACGAAGACCTGGGCTTCGCCGACGGCTGGGGCACCACCGTCGCGCAGCTCGCCCGGCTCGTGGAAGGCCGGTAGCGCGACCGATCCGTACAAGACAGCCCGCCGCGGACGTGCCACGGTGAAGGGGTGACTGTGCATCTTTCCGCCGCTGCGTCCTTCCTCGCCGGACATGCCCGGGTACTCGATCGGCGAAGGTTCGAGCTGCTGCTGGGGACCGGGCAGCCCGCCGACGTGCTCGCCGCGGTCGCCGGGTATCGCAACCCCGACGGCGGGTTCGGCTGGGGACTGGAGCCGGATCTGCGTGCGCCGGAAAGCCAGCCGGGCGGGGCGCTGCACGCGTTCGAGGTGTTCGCCGAGGTGGCACCGGTGACAACCCCGCTCGCAGTGCAGCTGTGCGACTGGCTGGATGCGGTGGCCCTGCCCGGCGGTGGCCTGCCGTTCGCCTTCCCCGTAGCCGACCCGGCGGCCTGCGCGCCCTTCTGGACTTCCGCCGATCCGGGTCGGTTCTCCTTGCAGAGCACGGCTTTCGTCGCGGGCACCGCGCTGCGTGTGGCCGTGCACGATCCAGCAGTCGCCGGGCATCCTTGGCTGGCGCGGGCGGTACCGGCCTGCCTCCAGGCGATCCGGGAACTCACCGAACAGCCACACGCGATCGAGCTGTCCTTCGTGATCCGGCTGCTCGACGCCGCCCACGGGCGTTACCCGGAAGCCGCGGAACTGCTGTCCGGCCTGGGCAGATTCCTGCCGGACAACGGGATCGTGCCGGTCGCCGGCGGCGCCGAGGGAGAGGTTCTGCGGCCGCTGGACTTCGCGCCGCTGCCGGGTCCGGCGCGCGCCCTGTTCCGTCCGGAGGTGATCGAGGCCGACCTCATCCGGCTGGAAGCCGGCCAGCAGCCCGACGGCGGCTGGCAAGTGGACTTCGGCAGTTACTCCCCGTCCGCCGGTCCGGAATGGCGTGGCTACGCGACGGTCGGCGCGATCTCCTTGCTGCGGGCCAACTCCCGACTGTCCTGAGTGGATTCACGGCCAGAGGCGCTCGCGCCGCCAGCCCGCACCGTCCCGCTGGTACCGCAGGCGGATGTGCCGCCGGTCGTGTGCGGCCTGCCAGAACTCGACCGTGTCCGGTCGCACCAGGTAACGGGTCCAGGTCTCCGGGGCGGTGTCCGGATGTTCGGCCACCCAGCGCTCGGCCGCCGTGGCGGCTTCGGCGAGCTTGTCCGGATCCGGCAGGACCTCCGACTGCCGTCCGAGATACGCCTCGACCCGGGAAGCCGGTGGCCGCGCGAGAAAGTCGGCGGCGGACTCCACCGCGGACGCGGGCGTCACAACCCCGCGTGCCCGCACCTGACGGCCCCGTCCCGGCCAGAAGAAGGTGAGCGCGGCACGGGGATTGGCCGCCAGCTGCCGTCCCTTCGGGCTTTCCGAGCTGGTCGCGACCGCCCAGCCGGCCGGCCCGACGTCCTTCAGGATCACCACCCGCGCGTCCGGCGCACCGTCTTCGTCCACTGTGGACAAAGTGACGGCGTGCGGGGCCAGCACGTGCGCACCGGCCTCGGTGAGCCAGTCGAGGAACAGCTCCTCCGGCTGCGCAGGCGCCGCGTCCGGCTCGAAGCCGGGCAGCTGCTCGGGAAACGACGGCCAGCCACGCAGGGAAACCATGCCCCGAAGATAAGCCGGTGACCGGTCCGTCTCAACCCGCGGGATACAGCCGGGTCACCGCCTCGGCGGCTTCGGTGACGGGTAATGCGGCGGCCCGGCCGGCCCCGAGCCGGGTGGTTTCCCGGTCGGTGGCCGCTGATCCGGCGGGATCGGCCGTCCCGGGAACCCGCCCGGACCCGGACGGGGCGGGGTGGTGCTACCCGGCAGTACCGGAGTTCCGTCCGGGTTCGCGTTCGTGCACACGGGGACCTCCTCACAGCGCGAGTACCATCGTCGCACGGTGAACCTCCCCCGATTCCGCATCGAGCGTGGTTGACTGTGCCCGCCATGCGACGAATCCTCCAGCTCGCCCCCGCCCTGGTCCTTCTCGCCGGCTGTGCGCCGGCGGCCCCGGTCGCCGAGACCCCGCCGCCGTCGTCCTCGGCAGCGCCGGCGAGCAGCTCTGCCGTGATGCCGCCGGACCCCCGGCCCACGCGAGCCGGCCAGTGTCCGTACCTGTCGAAGCAGGAAGTACAGGATACGAACGGGCAGCACGTCACCGCGGTGAAACTCTCCGCCGACCAGCCGACCCCGGCGTGCTTCTTCTACCGGCCGGACGGTTCGGTCCAGCTGAGCGTGCGGGTGTACACCGGCACCAGCGCGATCGCGAAAGCCCTGGTGGACAAGGCGGCGCCGGTGGACACCTCGAATCCGGCGGACCAACCGGCCGGCTGGAAGGGCGGCTATCAGCCCTCGGCCGACGGGGTGGTCTACGCGGTCGCCAAGGCGGGTTCGGCCGTCGTCGTGACCAGTAACCAAAAGCAGAGCATCAAGGCACGCACAGTGGCAGAAAAGGCTATCGCTGCCCTGAAGCTCTGAGTAGCGGCCTCCGCACGGGCCAGTGAAGTTGATCTTGTATTACCCTGTGCGGCACGCGCAGGGCGACGAGCACTCGCGCGACGGGTGCCGGATCCGGCACCGCCAGCACTTCACCATCCCTGACGACAAGGACAGATCGTGGCTACCACCCTCAAGGAAATCCTGCTCGACTCGAGCCGTCGCCCGTCCGTGGTCACCGACCTCGAGGGCCTCGTGGACGCCGAGGTCTCCGACAAGGGCGGGGTCTCGGGCGCGGTCGTGAAGACCGGTTTCGCGGCGGTCAAGAAGATCAAGCCGGGCATCATCCCGAGCGCCGTCGACAGCCTGCTCGACGACTTCGCCCTCGCCCTCGAGCCGTTCTACGGTGCCTACCGGGCCCAGGGCGGCAACGACTTCGGCGCCTACCTGACCGGCCGCTCGGACGAGGCCTCCGACGCGCTGCTGAGCGTCACCGACTCGCGGGCCGAGCGCAGCAGCCGCGACAGCATCAAGAAGGTCTACTCGAAGCTGCGCCCGAACGGCAAGAAGAACGTCGCCGAGGCCCTGCCGCGCCTCGGCCAGCTGATCGACAAGCACGCCGCGACCGCCTGAGTCTCTGCGGACAGCGCACGAAAGAGGGCCCCGGGACCTGGTCCCGGGGCCCTCTTTCGAGTCTGCTCAGTTCTTCTTCTCGGCGGCCGGCGTGCTCGGCGCCTGGCCGTTGCCCGTCGGCTCGGTGTCCGCGGCCGGCTTGGCCGGCGGGGTCGCCTTCGGCGGGGCCGGCGCGACCGGCGGCTCCTGCCGCCGCGACTTCAGCGCGACGGCGCCCGCGGCGACCGCGGCCAGGCCGAGGATCCACGGCCAGCGGCGGCGCTTGCGCGTGCCCTTCGCCGCGGACTTGGCCTCCACCAGCGCTGCCTTGAAGTCCTTCTTCGCTGCCTTGAAGTCCTTCTTGCCGCGGCGCTTGGACTCGCCCGCGGACTTGGCCGCCTTGATCGCGGCCTTCTTCGCCTTGCGGCCGGGCTTCTGCAGCTCGGCGATGCGAGCCAGCGCCTCCTTGCGGGCCGCGGCCGAACTCTTCTTGAGCTCCTTGCGCGTCAGCTCCGTCTTCTTGGCCAGCTTGCGCTGAGCCCGGCGGCCCCGCTTGGCCAGCTCCTCGGCACCGGCGGCACCCGCCTTGCCGACTTCGGTGGCTCGCTTGCGCAGGCCGGGTGCGCCGGTCTTGACCGACTCACCGACCGATTCCACGGCCCGGGTCATGGCCTTCACCTCATCAATCGTTTTGAAACCGCTCTGTTGCCCGTAACCTATCCTGCCCTTTTTCGCCGCGGATCGCTGCCGCTTGTCCCGCCGCGATCGGGTTCGGCCCGGAAAAAGACCGGTTTTCCTGGGCGTCCGGCCCCGGTACCCGGACCGGTGAACCCCCCTGAACCCCCCAAATGTGCGAAGGATGGCACGATGGCCGCGTGACTGAAAGCGCCCGCAAGGCCACCCTGCACACCAATCAGGGTGACATCCACCTGAACCTGCTGCCCGACCACGCGCCGAAGACGGTGGCGAACTTCGTGGGGCTGGCGACCGGCTCCAAGGAGTACACCCAGCCGAACGCGCAGGGTGGCGACGCCGGTCCGTTCTACGACGGCTCGATCTTCCACCGGGTCATCGACGGCTTCATGATCCAGGGCGGCGACCCGACCGGCACCGGCCGCGGCGGCCCCGGCTACAAGTTCGGCGACGAGTTCCACCCGGAGCTGCAGTTCTCCAAGCCGTACCTGCTGGCCATGGCGAACGCCGGGCCGGGCACCAACGGATCGCAGTTCTTCATCACCGTCTCGACGCCCGCTCACCTGAACTTCAAGCACACGATCTTCGGTGAGGTCGCGGACGCCGACTCCCGCGCCGTGGTCGACAAGATCGCCGGTACCGCGACCGGACCGGCGGACCGCCCGCTGGCCGACATGGTCATCAAGAGCATCACCGTCGAGAGCTGATCCACGAACCCGGGGTGGATTTCGGTAGGTTGGGGACATCGTGAACCAACCGCCGAATCCCTCCGCGTACCCGCAGTCCGCGCTCCCCGGTTGCTGGTGGCATCCCAGCCGCCAGACCGGCCTCAGCTGTGCCCGCTGCGGGCGTCCTGCCTGCCCGGAGTGCCTGCGCGAGGCACCCGTGGGATTCCAGTGCACCGACTGCGTGCACGCCGGTGCCCAGCAGCAGCGGCAGCAACATCGGCAATACCGCAGCTCGGGCCTGGGCGAGCAGACCATCGCCGGCGCTCGCCCGAGCAACTCGGTGGTGGTCACCCCGACCCTGCTCGCGATCAACGTCGCCGTCTTCCTGATCACCGTCATCCAGGCGAAGAGCCTGTTCGGCAACGGGGAAGCCCAGCTGGAGAAGCTCGGCGAACTCTGGACCTACCCCACTCTCGGCGGTGGCGAGTGGTGGCGGATCTTCACCTCCGGCTTCCTGCACTACGGCCCGATCCACATCGCGGCGAACATGTTCTCGCTCTGGCTGATCGGCCGTGCGCTGGAGCCGGTCTTCGGCCGGGTCCGGTTCCTCGCGCTGTACTTCGTGTCGATGTTCGGCGCGTCCACCGCGGTGCTGCTGTTCGACCAGCCCAACCAGCCCTCCGCCGGCGCCTCCGGGGCGCTGTTCGGCCTGATGGGCTGTTACGCGGTGATCGTGCTCAAGCTGCGGCTCAACCCCACCTGGCTGCTCATCACGCTGGTCATCAACGCCTACATCACGTTCTCCGTCGCCAACATCTCGATCCTGGCGCACGTCGGCGGGCTGGTCACCGGGGCGCTGGTGGCGGTCGCCCTGCTGTACGCCCCCGAGCGCAACCGGGCCCGCTGGCAGGCGATCGGGCTGGTGGTCATCGTGGTCGCGCTGGCCGGGCTGGTGATCTGGCGGAGCACGCAGTTCCCGGCGCTGCAGTGTCAGCTGGAGATGCTGCGCGGCTTCGAGTCCTACGTGTGCGGCCGCTGATCCCAGCGGGTCCGCAGCAGATCCAGCACTTCCAGCACGTCGCGGGGGTCTTCGCCGAGGTCGAGCTGCCCGAAGACGAACAGCTGGTCCTCGTGCTCGACTTCCAGAGTCACGCCGTCGCGGCCGAGCCGCCGGGTGTTGCGCAGCCGGATGCTGGTGCCGGACCAGGGCAGCCGGTGCGTTCCGCCGAGGCCGCGGGCGAGCAGGCCCTGCGGGTCGGCGGCCAACCGGGGCCGCACAAGGCTCCAGTGCCCGGCGAAAGCGCCGACCGCGACGGTCGCGAGGCCGAGCAGCACGGCTCCGGCGGCATCGCCGAAAAAGCCGTCCGCCACCGTGGCGACCAGCAGCAGGAGGGTCAGCACCCAGGCCACTACCACAACGTTCTGCCGGGGCGCCCACGAGGTGGGGTAGTTATCCACAGGGGTTATCCACACTGGGGATGAGTCACACCGATGTGATTCGGTGTCCAGCGGCCGTCCGGAGCAATCGCTCAGCGCCAGCGCATCGTCATGAGCAGGCCGACGATGATCGCGGAGAACCCGATCGCGAAGTTCCAGCTGCCGAGATCGGCGAGGAACCCGATCTTGCTCTGGGCGAGGTACTGCAGAATGAGCCAGGCGAGACCGAGCAGCATCAGGCCGAACATGACGATCTTGTAGAACAGGTTCGACGGTCCCGCCGCTTTGACCTTCACCGGCGTACGCCGATCGACCGGCGGGGTGTACGCGGTCTTCTTGCGGACCTTCGACTTCGGCATCGTGTTCCTCGCGTGCTTCTCGGCTCTTCAGTGCGGCATCCTGGACGAGGTCCCGCGGTCGGGGTGCGCAACCAGCGCCACGTGGACACGTTAACGTAATCGACTGCTCCATAGCACCGGGTTGAGGAGCGGTCGGTTCCGGCGACTGTGACAATAGCGCCACCAGAGTCCCGTACAGGGCTTCGGGCGGGCGTGGGAGGAGCTTGGCGTGACGCCACAGGATTGGCCCGGAGACGACCCCGACAGACCCTCCGGACCAGCGGCCGAAGGCCCGCGCCGCCGGGTTTCCCCGCCCGGCACCCGTCGTCCGGGCGACTCCGGCCACCGAGCCACTCCGTCGCCGCGGAGGGTCGCCGGCCACCACCGCCGGGAAGACGGCGCCGCATCGCAAGGATCACCCGAACCGCCCAGGCCGAACGACCGGGGAGAACCTCGCCGCCCGGCACCCACCGGTGCGCGGCGGATGACCTCGCCCGGCGTCGACCAGCCGACCGAGGTGATCCCGGCGGTCTCGGCGACCGCGGTCGCCGAGAAGAAGCCACCGCCGCCGCTGGGCAAGGGCGGGCTGGTCATCCGCACGGCGGGGGAGCTGTTCATCACGCTCGGCCTGATCGTGCTGCTGTTCATGGTCTACGAGGTCTGGGTGACCGACCTGTTCTCCGCGGAGAAGCAGTCCGAGGCCAGCGATCAGCTCAACGGCGACTGGGCCAAGGACCGCACCCTGCATCCGGAACTGGTGGACGGCAAGGCGTTCGCCCGCATACACATCCCGTCCTTCGGCGCGGACTTCAACTTCACCATCCAGGAGGGCACCGGCGAGGACGCGCTCGCGGTCGGGCCCGGCCACTACAAGGGAACCGCGCTGCCGGGCGAGCCGGGCAACTTCGGCATCGCCGGGCACCGGGTCGGCAAGGGCGCGCCGTTCAACGACTTGGACAACCTGAACTCCTGCGACGAGATCGTGATCGAGACGCACACCGACTTCTACCTCTACAAGGTGCTGCCCTACGACAACGAGATCAAGGGCTGGACCAGCGGAAAGGGCGCGCAGCCCGCGTGCAAGGGCGTGTCGACGCTGCGTGATTCGAGTGCCCCCGGCGGCGGTGCCTACGACCAGACCGTCGGCCGCAAGATCGTGCTGCCCAGCCAGGGCGACGCGGTGAACCCGGTGCCGTACAAGCCCGCGGACGCCTTGCCGAAGGCGCGGCAGGCCTCGTTGCTCACCCTCACCACCTGCCACCCGAAGTTCTCCGCCAAGCAGCGGCTGATCATCACGTCCGTGCTCACCCAGCAGGTGCCGAAGTCGCAGGCGAAGGACTACGACACGTTGCTGGCCAAGATCGGTGGTGCGTCCTGATGTACGGCTGGATCTGGCGGCACCTGCCGGGCCCGTTCGCGGCGAAGCTGAGCATCGCGATCGTGCTGGTGCTCGGCGTCGTGGCGCTGCTGATGTTCGTGGTGTTCCCGTGGCTGGACCCGCTCCTGCCGTTCAACGACGTGTCGGTGAACAACTGAGGGCCGGAGTTTTCCTGGTTTCCGGACGGTTTCCCGGCCAGGAGGACGCGGACGTCTTGCGGCGCACCGTGCTGGCCGCCGATGCGGCGGAGGCGGCCGGGTTCGACGAGGTCTGGCTCGCCGAGCACCACTTCGTGCCCTACGGCGTATGCCCGTCGGCGATCACGCTCGCCGCGCATCTGCTCGGCCGCACGGAACGGATCGAGGTGGGCACCGCGGTGAGCGTGCTGTCCACGACGCATCCGGTGGCGCTCGCCGAGCAGTGGTCGATGCTGGACGCGGTCTCCGGCGGCCGGCTGCGGCTCGGCGTCGGCCGTGGTGGGGCGTGGCAGGACCTGGAGGTGTTCGGCACCGGGCTGGACCGTTACGAGCGCGGCTATCCGGAGTCTCTGGACCTGCTGCTCAAGGCGACCACCGGCACGGTCTCCGCGAACGGCGAGCACTTCGCCTTCCGCGAGGTGCCGGTGAGGCCGGCGCCGCGCCGGACACCCCGCATCGTGGTGGCCTGCGGCAGCGCGGACTCGGGTTCGGTACGGCTCGCCGCGGATCGGGGACTGCCGCTGCTGCTGGGGATGCACGCGGACGACCACGGAAAGGCCGCGACAGTGGCGGCTTACGGCGCGCCCGCCGACCACGTGTCGACGGTGGTCTGCCAGGTGGGGGACGACGCGGCGGACCTGGTGCGCCGGATGCTGCCGGGCTGGCTCAAGGACGGGCTCGGCGCGCACGTGACGGTGGACGGCAGGCCCGGCCCTTCCCGTGATCCGGTGGAGTACACCGAACGGCTGTGCGAGATCCACCCGGTCGGCCCAGCCGGGGAGTGCGTGGCGAAGCTGAAAACGAGCCTCCGGCGCACCGGGGTGTCCCACGTCCTCATGTTCGTGGAGGCATCCGGTACGCCGGAGGGCACGGTGGCGAACATCGCGCGGATCGGCGCCGAGGTGCTGCCCGCGCTGCGCGCTTAGCAGTCGCGCAGCTCCGGGCTCTGGTTGAGCAGCTGCCCGCGCACCGACACGAACGCGCGGTACCGGTCGCTGTCCACTTCGGACGGACGGAAGGCGGCGACCCGGTGGCAGTTCTGGAAGGCCAGCTTCACGCCGAAGTGCCGCTCCAGCCCGCCGCGGATGGAGTCCGAGGCCAGTGCGCGCAGCAGCTGCCCGCGGGCCGCCTCGCTCGGCGGCGGGGTCTCGTTGTCGGCGAAGCCGTCCACGGCGCCCTCGGACTCGGCGATCACCCCGGTGATGACCTCCCACGCGTAGGGCAGCGATTCCCGCACACAGGCGACGAACTCCGCGTCGGAGACCTCTCCGCGCTCGGCCTTCTCCAGCAGCGCGGGCGATACGTCCAGAGACAAGACAACCTCCATGATGAGTGCTTCCTCTCCTGGCTACCGGCCTGCTGGCACTCCGACAAGAGAAAACGGGTTTCATCACCACTTCGGTGGAGCACTCCCACCGGAACAGCCGTACGGCCGGCGCCGGACCGTGTAACGTGCACACCGCCTCAACGGTGCACCGCGTCGCCGGAACCGCCCGTCAGCCCCGGGAGACCCGCACCATCTCCGCGCGTTCCACGACCTTGATCCGGGCCCGGCCGTGCGGCTCGCCGAGGGCCTGCTCGTGCGCGTCGAGCCTGCCCCAGCCGTCCCAGGTGGTGAATGGAATGCCGCGCGAGGCAAGGAAGTCCACGATCGCGTCCGGGGCGGCGTGCTTCGGGGCGGCGAGGGTGTCCGCGTCGGTGAGCAGGCTGGCCACGGTCTCCGCGGCGTCGCCCTTCGTGTGGCCGATCAGGCCGACCGGGCCGCGCTTGATCCACCCCGTCACGTAGACGCCTGGCACCTGGTTCTCGTCCAGGTCGAGCACCCGGCCTGCCTCGTTCGGGATCACGCCGGCCACGTGGTCGAACGGGACCTCCGGCAGATGCGAGGACAGGTAGCCGACCGCTCGGTAGACAGCCTGCACGTCCCAGTCGTGGAATTCGCCGGTGCCGCGTACTGAGCCGTCGCCGGCGTACTCGGTGCGTTCGGTGCGCAGGCCGCGCACCCGGCCGTCCTGCCCGAGGATTTCAGCCGGCGAGTGGAAGAAGTGCAGGTGCAGCCGCCGCGGCCGGGAGCCGGGATCGCGGATCGCCCACTCCTGCAGGGTCTTCACCACCATTTCCACCTGTTTGGACGCGCGCAGCTGGGCGACGCTGGCCGCGTCGAACTCCATGTCCGCCGGGTCCACGAGCACCTCGACGTTCGGCGAGTGGTCCAGCTCCCGCAGCTCCAGCGGGGTGAACTTGGCCTGCGCCGGACCACGCCTGCCGAACACGTGCACGTCGGTGACCGGGCTGGCCTGCAGCCCGGCGTAGACGTTCGCCGGGATGTCGGTCGACAGCAGCTCGTCGGCGGTCTTGGCGAGCACCCGCGCCACATCGAGCGCGACGTTGCCGACGCCGAGCACGGCGACGGAGGTCGCGGTCAGTGGCCATGTGCGCGGAACATCGGGATGACCGTCGTACCAGGACACGAAATCCGCCGCCCCGTGGCTGCCGTCCAGGTCGATACCGGGCAGATCGAGGCCGCGATCGGCCATCGCGCCGGTGGCGAAGACCACCGCGTCGTAGAACTCGCGCAGCTCGTCGAGCTTGATGTCGGTGCCGTAGTCCACGTTGCCCAGCAGCCGGATGTTCGGCTTGTCCAGCACCTTGTGCAAGGCGGTCACGATGCCCTTGATCCGCGGGTGGTCGGGCGCCACCCCGTAGCGAATCAGCCCGAACGGCGCGGGCATCCGCTCGAACAGGTCGATCTCCACGTCCGCGTCGGACTTGTCCAGCAGATCGGCCGCGTAGATCCCGGCCGGACCGGCGCCTATCACGGCGATGCGAAGGATTCGGCTCACCCGGTCACCGTAAGTTAGGCAAGGCTTACTTACACTGTGATATGGAATACGGTCCACCAGGTGGGAGCGGTTATGCTGACCGCATGCGCGTTCTGGTCGTCGACAATTACGACAGCTTCGTCTACAACCTGGTGCAATACCTGGCGCAGCTCGGCGCGGAATGCACGGTCTGGCGCAACGACGTCGTCGAGGTCGAGCGCGTGCCGGAGTTCGACGCGGTACTCGTCTCGCCCGGTCCCGGCACCCCCGAGCGCGCCGGCCAGAGCATCGAGGTGATCGCGAAGTGCGCCGAGACGCGCACCCCGATGCTGGGCGTCTGCCTCGGCCACCAGGCCCTCGGCGTGCACTTCGGGGCGACCGTCGACCGCGCGCCCGAGCTGCTGCACGGCAAGACCAGCCAGGTCCGTCACGCCGGGCAGGGCGTGCTCGCCGGGCTGCCGGACGAGTTCACCGCCACCCGATACCACTCGCTGACCGTGCTGCCGGAGACCATCGACGACGCGGTCTTCGAGATCACCGGGCGCACGGAGACCGGCGTCGTGATGGGCATGCGCCACCGTGAGCTGCCGCTCGAAGGCGTGCAGTTCCATCCGGAGTCCGTGCTCACCGAGGGTGGGCACCGGATGCTGGCGAACTGGCTGGCCTCGGCCGGGCACCCGGTGCCGCCGTCCGTGGTCGACGAGCTGGAGCGGGCCACCCGCGCGTTGCAGAAGGCCGCCGCTGCGTGAACCCGCTGCTCCGGCTCACCGGCGTCGGGAAGCGGTACGGCGGCGGTGTCCCGGTGCTCGCGCAGGTCGACCTCACCGTGCCCGCGGGCCGGGTGATCGGGGTGCTCGGGGCGAACGGCTCGGGCAAGTCCACCCTGCTGCGGATCATGGCCGGGGTGTCCCGAGCGACGGAAGGTGTGGTGGCCGGCCATCCGGCCATCGGCTATTTGCCCGACCGGTTTCCCAGTGGGCAGCGCTTGTCCGCCCGGTCGTACCTGCGGCATCTGGCCCGGATCCGGGGCCTGTCCGACCTGTCGGTGATCGATCCGCTGCTCGCGCGGCTCGGCCTGGTCGGCGACCCGGATGCGCAGCTGCGCACGCTGTCGAAGGGCAACGCGCAGAAGGTCGGGCTCGCCCAGGCCGTGTTCGCCGAGCCGGAGCTGCTGATCCTCGACGAACCATGGTCCGGTCTCGACGTCGGCACACACGCGATCCTCGGCGAGCTGGTCGCGGAAACTCGCGAACGCCGCGCGAGCGTGGTGTTCACCGATCACCGGCCCGCCGTCGTGCGGCAGTACGCCGACGACGTGTACCGCCTGGATTCCGGACGGCTCGTCGCTTTCGAGGATCATCCCGAGACCACTCGCATCAGGCTCTCCGCGGCGTCGTCGCCTGGGCACGCTTGGGCGGACGAGCCCGGCGTGCGGACGGTGGCCGACGAGGCGGGTTGTGTGGTGCTGACCGTCGATGCGGCCAGAGCAGATGCCGTGCTGCTGCGGGCTTTGTCCGGTGGCTGGTCGGTGCGAGAGGTTGCGCCGTGCTCGCCGTGAGCCGCTACTACCTGGCGTTGCTCGGTCATTCGCAGCGATACCTGCCGGCGGTGCTCGCGTACCTCGCGTTGTGCGCGATCCTTTACGCAGACCCGAATTCGCCGGTGCTCCCGCTGTTCGGGGTGAGTGGTGGCGGCTTGCTCGTGGTCGGCTGCTGGCTCACCGTCGCGTTGCTGGACATCGAGGATCCGGTGCAACGGCTGATCACCTTGAGCCACGCGGGCAGCCGCCGTAGCACCATCGGCGGTGCGGTGCTGGCCGTGTCCGGCTGCGCGCTGGTGCTGACGGTGCTGACCGTTGGCTGGTCCGTGCTGCGGACAGGGCACCTGAGCTGGCCGCTCGTCGGAGCCGGGCTGCTCACGCACCTGTCGTGCGCGGTGCTGGGCATCGCGATCGGCCTCCCGTGTTCGCGGCTGCTCATCGCGCGCATCGGCTGGACCGTGCTGGCCGCGGTACTCACGCTCGGCGTGGTGCTGCTCGGCAAGTGGGTCCCGCTCGTGCACCCGCTGTTGCAGGCACTGATGTCGGGCAACGACTACGCCGGTCCGCTGGCGCTGGCTGCCGCGACGGCGCTGACCGGGCTCGCCCTCAGCGCCGGGGTGGTCGGCTACGTCTGCGCCCGGCGCGCCTGAGCTGCACAGTGCAATTGGCAAAAACCGTAAGGGACTTTCCCCTTGGCGGGTGGTCAGTTACCCTCGCGCCGTCTGTTCCGCCCTGAAGGGAGAGCCCGTGACGGCCGGGATCGCTGCGATCACTGTGGACGGATCCGCGGACGAGGTGGTGCACCTGGCCGGCTGGCTGGGCGCGGAGGACGAACTGGCCGGACGCGTGCGGCTGTCGGAGATGACCGGTGCGGCCGTCGGCACCGTGGTGGTCCTGCTGAGCAGCCGTTCGGTCGGCGTGCTCTGCCGATCGCTGTTCGGCTGGCTGCGTGGCGACCGCCGGGTGTCGCTCACCGTGAAGCGCTCCGGCGCGGTGGAGGAACTCGACCTCGACTGCGGGGCGGGCAGCGACGCGGACGAGGTACTGGCCAGCGTCCGGGAGTTCCTCGACCGGCGCTGAATCCGCAACCGGCCCGGAAACGCGGAAGGCCCGCACGGCGAACCGTGCGGGCCTTCCGGGCGATCAGTGGTCGCCGCCGCGCCCCGGCGGGAGGAGGCCACCCGGTCCGTTGCCACCGGGATTGGACGGCGAGGTCGGGATCCCGCCGCTGCTGCCGTTGTCCTGGTAGATGAACACGATGACCGACTGGTTCGGGGAGATCGAACTGCCGGCCGCCGGGTTCTGCTTCACCACGGTGTTCGGCTGACCGCCGCCGAGCTGCGTGGTCTGCTGGCTGATGCTGCCCGACCAGCCCAGGCCCTGCAGCGCCTGGGTGGCCTGGTCCAGCGTCATCCCGAGCAGGCTCGGCATCTGGATCTGCTGCTTGCCCTTGGACACGACCAGCACCACCTGGCTGCCCGGCGCGAGGTTGCCGCCGTTGGGCTGCTGGCTGATCACGGTGTCCTTCGGCTGGTCCGAGTCCTGGTCCTGGCGGACCGGCTTGAACCCGGCGTCGCTGATGATCTGCTTCGCCTCGGAGTAGGACTTGCCGGTGGTGTTGGGCACCTGCTTCTGCGCGACCTGCGAGCCGACCGTGATGTCCACCGCCGAACCCTTCGCCGCCGAGGAGCTCGCGGTCGGGTTCTGCGAGACCACCTTGCCGACGTCGCTCTGGGTGTCGACGGTCTGGCTGTTCTGGTTGCCGACCTTCAGCCCGGCCTTCTCCAGCGCCTGCGCGGCCTTGTCCGGGGACATCCCGTGCAGATCCGGCACCTGCACCGAGTCCGGCCGCACGCCGACGGTCAGCGTGATCTGCGTGGAGGTGGCCACCGTCGAGCCCGCCGCCGGGTCGATCGCGAGCACCTTGTCGATCTGGTCGTCGGTGCAAGTCGGGTCACCCGGATTGGCCGGGGACACCCCGCAGGGGACCGTCTTGTTCTGCCCGAACGAGGAGAAGCCCGCGCTCTGCAGCGCCGCCTTCGCCGAAACCACCGGCTGGTTCACCACGGACGGGATCTGTGCGGTCTTGTTGGTGTCGCTGAACGCGTTGGACAGCCACATCACCATCAGCACCACACCGGCCACGAGCAGCGCGGCCACCGCGGCGAGAATGATCCGGCGGCGCCGCTTGGCCTTCGGGTCCTCCGCGGCCTCCTCGGCGTACTCGTCGTAGCGCTGCGGAACCCGGCGGTCGGCGTCCATCACCTGGGTGCGCTCGTCCTCGGACATCACCATCGGCGCCGACGGACGCTGCCCGGACAGCGTGCGCACCAGGTCCGAGCGCATCTCGGCGGCCGACTGGTAGCGGTTGGCCGGGCCCTTGGCCAAAGCCTTGAGCACCACCGCGTCCAGCTCCGGCGACACCGCCGGGTTCACCGAGGACGGCGGGTTCGGATCCTCCCGCACGTGCTGGTAGGCCACCGCGACCGGCGAGTCCCCGGTGAACGGCGGCTCCCCGGTGACCAATTCGTAGAGCACGCACCCGGCGGCGTAGACGTCGGAACGGGCGTCCACCGACTCACCGCGGGCCTGCTCCGGCGACAGGTACTGGGCGGTGCCGATCACCGCGGCGGTCTGGGTCATCGCGGACTGGCCGTCGTGCATCGCGCGCGCGATGCCGAAGTCCATCACCTTGACCGCGCCGTTCTTCGTGATCATGATGTTGGCCGGCTTCACGTCCCGGTGCACGATGCCGTGCCGATGCGAGAAGTCGAGGGCGGCACTGACGTCGGCCATGACCTCCATGGCCCGCTTCTGCGACATCGGACCCTCGGTCTTGACGATGTCGCGCAGCGTCCTGCCCTCGACGTACTCCATCACGATGTAGGGCAGCGGCCCCACATCGGTGCCGGTCTCGCCGGTGTCGTAGACGGCCACGATCGCCGGGTGGTTCAGCGCCGCGGCGTTCTGGGCTTCCCGGCGGAACCGCTCCTGGAACTGGGGATCCCGGGCGAGGTCCGCGCGCAGGACCTTGATCGCCACCTCCCGGCCCAGACGCACGTCGTGCCCGTGGTGGACCTCGGACATACCTCCGTAGCCGAGCGTGTCGCCCAGCTCGTACCGATGGGAGAGCAGTCTGGGTGTGCTCATCTCTGTGTGCCGTTCCATTCCGTCCAGGGTGTGGTCATCATGCCCGCTTGGCCGCCGTGCTCGCTCGATCCGCTCCGGGCCTGGTTCGGTCTTCCTGTGGTCGGTCCGCTCGTGGTGTGCACGCTCGGGGCGCTCGCTCCGTTGCCGTCGGATAGCGTCCGGGTGAACACGAACACCGCGGCGGCGAGGGCCACCGCGACGAGCACCGCGAGTGCCACCCACCAACCCCACTGGCTGCGCTTTCGCGGCACCGGCGCGGGCGGCAGCGGCCGGAAGGCCGGGTTGGAGCCGGGCCCGATCGGGCCGCCCGGAGCCGGGGGCACACCCGGTACCTGGTGCGGCGGGACCGGCGCCGCGAAACCGGCGCCGAGCAGCCCGCGTGGGGGTGGCAGCGGACGCCCGGCCCGCACCGCGGCGATCGCGGCGGCGAACTCGCCGCCGCTGCGGTAGCGCTGCCGGGGGTCCTTCACCAGAGTCGCTTCGATCACCGCGCGCGGCCCCGGCGGCACGTCCGGCGGCAGCGGCCGCGGGACGTCGCGGATGTGCATCATCGCGACCGTCACCGCGTTCTCGGACAGGAACGGCCGGCGCCCGGCCAGGCATTCGTACCCGCAGACGGCCAGCGAATACACGTCGCTGGCCGGCTCCGCGTCGTGCCCGAGCGCCTGCTCCGGCGCGATGTAGTGCGCGGTGCCCATGACCATGCCGGAGCGGGTGACCGGGGCCGCGTCCGCGGCCTTCGCCACCCCGAAGTCGGTGATCTTCACCCGGCCGGCCGGGGTGACCAGGATGTTGCCCGGTTTCACGTCCCGGTGCACCAGGCCCTGCTCATGCGCGGCCTGCAGCGCGTTGCCCGCCTGTTCCAGCAGGTCCAGCGTGTAATCGGCGGTCAGCCTGCCGTGCCGGGCGAGGATGCCCGCCAGCGGGTCGCCCTCCACGAACTCCATCACCAGGTAGGCGATCGACAGGTCCTCGCTGACCGTTTCGCCGTAGTCGTGCACCGCGGCGATCCCGGCGTGGTTGAGCGAGGCCGTCATCCGCGCCTCGGTCCGGAACCGGTGCAGGAACTCCGCGTCACCGGACAGCTCGGCCTTGAGCACCTTGACCGCGACCACCCGGTCCAGCCGGGTGTCGCTCGCCTGCCAGACCTCGCCCATCCCGCCGACGGCGATCCGGTTCGTCAGCTTGTAGCGCTCGGCCAGCAGCTGACCCGAGGACAGCATCGGCTATCCACCCCCGAGGCGGGCGGCGATCGCGGCCCGGCCGATCTCGGCGGCCACCGAGCCACCGGTCGCGGCCAGCCCGCGGTTACCGCCGTTCTCGACGATGACCGACACCGCGATCTGCGGGTTGTCCGACGGGGCGAAACCGGTGTACCAGGCGTGCGGCGGGGTGTTCTTGGAGTCGGTGCCGTGCTCGGCGGTGCCGGTCTTGGACGCGATCTTCAGCGCCGGGTTCTTGCCGTTGCCTTTGGTGAAGCTCTCCGAGCCGATCATCATGTCGGTGAGGATCTTGGCGTTGTCCGGGGACAACGCGGGCTTGCCGGTGAGCTGCTCGGGCTCCACGTCCTCGATGGTGGACAGGTCCGGGGCCAGGATCGACTGCACCAGCTGCGGTTTCATGGCCATCCCGCCGTTCGCGACGGTGGCCGAGAGCATGCAGTCCTGCAACGGGGTGAGCCGCACGTCGCGCTGGCCGATGCCGCTTTGGTAGAGCGCGGGCGGCGAGTCGAGCGGGCCGACGGTGGAGGGCGCGACCTTCAGCGGCACCGCGAGATCGCTCTGGCCGATGCCGAAGTTCACCGCGGTCGCCTTCATCTTCTCCGCGCCGAGCTGGCCGGAGAAGGTCGCGAACGGCACGTTGCACGAGTGCGCCAACGCGTCCTTGAACGTGTGGCCGGGGCAGGTCTCGCCCCCGTAGTTCTCCAGCGTCGTGCTCGTGCCCGGCAGCTGCACGTTCGGCGCCGTGCTCACCTGGGTGTCCGGGCCGATCCCCGCCTCCAGCGCGGCACTCGCGGTGACCAGCTTGAAGGTGGACCCGGGCGGGTAGTTCTCGTTGGTCGCCCGGTTCAGCATCGGCTGCGCCTTGTCCTTGGAGTACTTGTCCCAGGAGGCGTTCTGTTCCTTGCCGTTGTGCGTGGCCAGGGCGTTCGGGTCGTAGGACGGCGTGGACACCATCGCCAGGATGCGCCCGGTCTTCGGCTCCATCGCCACCACGGAGCCGGTGTAGCCGTGCTTGGTCATCAGGTCGTAGGCGGCCTTCTGCACCTTCGGGTCGACGGTCAGCTTCACGTTCCCGCCCCGCGGATCACGGCCGGTGACCATGTCCGAGAGCCGGCGCACGAACAGCCGCGGGTCCGAGCCGTTGAGCACGTCGTCCTCGATGCGCTCCATGCCGCCCGCGCCGTAGTTGATCGAGTAGTACCCGGTCACCGGTGCATACATCGCCCCGTCGGTGTAGTTGCGGGTGAAGTTCAGCTTGTCGCCCGAGGGCTTGACCCCGGCCAGGATGGTGCCGTCCGGCGCCACGAGCTGGCCGCGCTGGCGGGAGTACTCGTCGTAGAGCACCCGCCGGTTACGCGAGTCGGTGCGGTACGTGTCCGCCTTGATCACCTGCACGAAGGTGTCGTTGGCCAGCAGCAGGACGATCATCAGGAGCATCGCCATGCCCACCTTGCGCAGGGGGGTGTTCACGCCATCCTCCCGTTCTTTTCGTCGCGTGCGGGCGGGCGCTGCACCAGCACGGTGTGCGCGTCGGAGATCGGGGCCTGCCGCGTCTGCGGCGGCTTCGGCCGGGTGGCCGGGCGCCGTGCCGCGTCCGAAATGCGCAGCAGCAGCGCGACCAGAATGTAGTTCGCCAGCAGCGAAGAACCACCCTGGGACAGGAACGGCGCGGTGATGCCGGTTTCCGGGATCAGTGCGGTCACGCCACCGATGACCACGAAGATCTGCATCACCATGGCGAAGGAGAGCCCGCCGCCGAGCAGCTTGCCGAAGGTGTCACGCACGGCGAGCGCACTGCGCATCCCGCGCATGGCGATCAGCAGGTACAGCATCAGCACCGCGGCCAGCCCGACGAAGCCGAGCTCCTCGCCGATCGAGGAGGTGATGAAGTCACTGCTCGCCTCGGGCACGATGTCCGGCCGTCCGGCGCCGAGGCCGGTACCGCCGACCCCGCCGGTGCCGAGCCCGAACAGGGCCTGTGCGATCTGGTACGACCCGCCCTGCGCGTCGTAGCGCGGGCCGAGCGGGTTCAGCCAGTTCTCCACCCGCTGCTGGACGTGCTCGAAGAGGTTGAACGCGATCAGGCAGCCGGCCACGAAGAAGGTCAGGCCCACCACGACCCAGATGACGCGCTCGGTGGCCAGGTAGAGCATCACCAGGATGATGGTGAAATACAGCAGCCCGCTGCCGAGGTCCTTCTCCAGCACCAGGATGATCACCGCGGCGGCCGCGGCGATCAGGATCGGGCCCAGGTCCCGGGCACGCGGCAGTTCCACCCCGAGGAACTTCTTGCCCGCCACCATGAACAGGTCCCGCTTCGAGACCAGGAACGAGGCGAAGAAGATCATCAGCAGGATCTTCGCGAACTCACCCGGCTGGATCGAGAAGAACGGCAGCTTCACCCACACCTTCGCGCCGTTCACCTCGGACAGGCTGGCGGGCAGGATCGCGGGCAGCGCCAGCGCGACGATGCCGACCAGGCCGAAGATGTAGCCGTAGCGGGTCAGCGTGCGATGGTCGTTCACCACGATCAGCACGGCCACGAACAGCGCCAGCGCGACCACGGTGAACAGCACCTGGTTCGTGACGCCGGGGCTGTAGTCCCTGCCCGCCTGCGCGGCGGTTTCCGCCTTGGCCAGGTCGATCCGGTGGATCATCACCAGGCCGATTCCGTTGAGCAGAGCCACACACGGCAGCAGCACCGGATCCGCGTACGGCGCCCAACGGCGTACCGCCAGGTGCGCGGCGGCGAGGATGCCGAGGTAGGCCAGCCCGAGCCAGAGGATGGACAGCGTCAGTGCCTGCTCCTGGTTGGCCTCCACCAGCACCAGCGCGATGGTGACCAGGCCCGCGGCGAACGCGAGCAGCAGCATTTCGGTGTTCCGGCGGGTCGGCAGATCCCGCGGCGGGTTGGTGGTGAACTGCGCGGAGGCCGGGTCGGCCAGCGGCTGGCCCATCAGTTTCCGCCTCCTGTCGACGGCGTCGTACCCGACGTCGCGCAGTCCCTCCCCGGAAACTGGTTCTCCGACGTCGGCTCGCCGGGCGAGGGCGGAGCGGCACTGCTGCCCTGCGGTGCCCCGGTCGGAGCGGACTGCGCCGGCTTGCAGTTCACGAGTTGCTTCTTCAGCCGGAGGAAGTCGTCGATGTACTTGCGGGCGTCGTCGAGGCTGTCGCGCTTGACCCCGTTCTTCACCAGCGACCGCGCGTCCTCCTGCAGGGCGGGCACGCGCAGCTTGTCGGTGCACAGCTGACCGGGCGGGCACGAGCCCTGCTCCAGGGTGTGCAGCTGGATGCCGAGGACGCTGCCCGGGACGCCGCGGTAGATCACGACCTCCTCGTCGGGGCCTTCGCCGACGTAGTACTGGCTGAGCACGAAGTACCGGGTGGCGATGGCCGCCGCGGCCAGCACCACGAGCACTACCACCGCACCGACCAGCCAGCGGAACCGCTTGCGCTGCTTGGTCTTCGGGTCTTCATCCGGGCCCGGTTCCGGTTCCGGCCGCGCTACCGGCGCGGGCTGGGTCAGCGCGCGGGCCCGTGCCGCGGGCGAATCGCCCTGGTGCAACTCGTCGCTGCCGTCGCCGGCCGCGCCGCCCACGATCGGGGCGTCGTCGCCGAAGTCGACGTCCACCACGTCCGCGATGATCACCGTCACGTTGTCCGTGCCGCCGCCCTTGAGCGCCAGCTCGATCATCCGATCGGCGCAGTCCTGCGGGTCGGCGATCTGGACCGCCTCGGCCAGCGTCTCGTCACTGACCATGCCGGACAGCCCGTCCGAGCAGATCAGGTACCGGTCACCGGGACGGGCCTCGCGCACGGTGAGACTCGGCTCCACCTCGTGCCCGGTGAGCGCCTTGAGCAGCAGCGACCGCTGCGGGTGCACCGCCGCCTCCTCGGGCGTGATGCGACCCTGTTCGAGCAGTTCGTTGACGAAGCTGTCGTCGCGGGTGATCTGCGCGAACTGCCCGCCGCGCATCAGGTAGGCCCGCGAGTCGCCGACGTGCACCAGCCCGAGTCTGCTGCCGGCGAAGAGCACCGCGGTCAGCGTGGTGCCCATCCCGTCGAGATCGGGGTCCTGGGCGACCAGTTCGGCGATTGCCGCGTTGCCGTTCTGCACGGCGTCGCGGAGCTGGGCGAGCAGGTCGTCGCCGGGCTCGTCGTCATCGAGCGGGGCGAGCGAGGCGATGACGACCTTGCTGGCCACCTCGCCCGCGGCGTGCCCGCCCATTCCGTCGGCGAGTGCGAGCAGGCGGGGGCCGGCGTACACGGAGTCCTGGTTGTTCGAACGCACCAGGCCCCGGTCGCTGCGGGCCGCGTAGCGGAGGACGAGAGTCATGGGCGAAGCTCGATCACCGTCTTGCCGATCCGGATGGGGACTCCGAGCGGGACCCGGAGTGGTGCAGTGACCTTAGCCCGGTCGAGGTAGGTGCCGTTCGTCGAACCCAGATCTTCCACGTACCAGTCCTCCCCGCGCAGGGCGATGCGGGCATGGCGGGTCGACGCGTAGTCGTCGTCGAGGACCAGCGTCGAGTCGTCGGCCCGGCCGATCAGGATCGGCCTGCCGTCGAGCGCGATGCGGGTGCCCGCCAGTGCCCCATGGGTCACCAGCAGCTGCTGCGGGGCCTTGCCACCCCGCGGCTTCTTTTCTTTGTTACGGCGAAAGGACGGTACCTGGACCCGGATGCCGGACGCGGCGTACAGGTCCGAGCGCACGACCCGCAACGCGGCGAACACGAAGAGCCAGAGCAGCACGAGAAAGCCCACCCTGGTGAGTTGAACGACCAGCTCTGGCACTTGTTGTGTCCGCTCCCGCCTCTTGCCTGCAAGCCCGAGGTGCGCGCGCACCACGGATCCCCCGCACGACAATTCTGCGGGAACCCCGTCGACCGGCTGCGCTCAGCCCTGGGTTCGGAACACCAGGGACGAGTGACCCACCCGGATGACGTCGCCGTCGGCGAGTTGCCAGGTCTGCACCGGGGTGCCGTTCACCGTGGTGCCGTTGGTCGAGCCGATGTCGGCGAGTGTGGCGCTCTGGCCGTCCCAGGTGATCTCCAGGTGCCTGCGGGAGACCCCGGTGTCGGGCAGCCGGAAGTCGGCGTCCTGGCCCCGGCCGACCACGTTGCCGCCCTGCTTGAGCGAGTAGGTGCGGTTGGAGCCGTCGTCGAGCTGCAGGCTCGCCGCGACCGGGCGGCCGGCGGGGGCCGGCGGCTGGCCATAACCACCCTGCTGGCCGTACGGGTCACCGCCCGGCGGAGGAGCGTAGCCCGCTTGCTGGGTCTGGCCGTACTGGTCGTAACCACCCTGCTGCGGGGGCTGACCGTAGCCCTGGTCGTACGCGGGCTGACCGCCCGGCGGGGTGCCGTAGCCACCCTGCTGCGGTGCGTAGCCGCCCTGGTCGTAGCCCCCCTGCTGGGGCTGGCCGTACTGGTCGTACCCGCCCTGCTGGGGAGGCTGGCCGTAGCCCTGGTCGTAACCACCCTGCTGGCCGTACGGGTCGCCGCCCGGCGGAGGGGCATAGCCCCCCTGCTGGGGCTGGCCGTACTGGTCGTACCCGCCCTGCTGCGGGGGCTGCTGACCGTAACCCTGGTCGTAGCCACCCTGCTGGCCATAGCCCTGGTCGTACCCGGGCTGCTGGCCACCCTGCTGTCCGTATCCGTACTGGCCCTGCTGGCCGTACTGGTCACCCTGGTCGTATTGGCCGTATCCGGGGGGCTGGCTCATTGCTGGGTCTCCTGCGTTGCTGGGTCGTGCCGACCGTGACGAGCCACCGTCCGCGCTGGCGCGGGCGTCGGGATCGACGGACGAACGGGTCTTGAACTGTCCAGTATGCAGCGCCTCGTTGCGCTCGAGTGATACGACGACGTCACCATAGGTGTCCCAGCCCTGCGCGGCGAGGTGTTCCGCGACGGCTCTGGCGAGAACTCCGGTGACCCGTTGTTCGTCTCCGGCCATGCGCTCGTGATCAGACGACCCCAACGACACGATGTAGTGATTCGGGGCGAGCTGCCGACCGCCTGCCAGCTCACGTACGTTTTCCTCGCCTTCCCGCTCGAGTGCCGCCGCTACTTCCTGGGTGACGACACTGCCACCGAACATGCGCGCGAAGGTGTTCCCGACCAGCTTCTCGAGTCGTCTGTCGAAACGCTCAACGCGGCCCACCGGGACTGACCTCCTCACACGTGTGCTTCCGCACCCGATCCTATCCGGGAGAGGAAGGGTTCAGCAGACCCCCGGCGAAACCGGCTGACGGACCCTGCTACGCTTTGCGGGCTGTCAGAGAGAAGCACTCGGGCGAGTGGCGGAATGGCAGACGCGCACGGTTCAGGTCCGTGTGTCCGAAAGGACGTGAGGGTTCAACTCCCTCCTCGCCCACCGTGTTCGAGCCCCCAGCCGCTAGCGCGACCGGGGGCTCTTCCCGTTGGTCGGTCGTGGTGTTTGCCCGGGGGCCGAGCCCCCGGAGCCCCGCGGGGCGGTGGGGGCGTGGGGTTTGTCTCACGGGGTGGGCGGGCAGCTCAGTCCGTCGGGGCAGGAAGCAGGACCGCGAGCAGACCTCATCAACCGGCAGGTCACGGCCTGGATTCCGGAACCAAACGGTACAACAATCGCGGTTGTGTCGATAGCGTCACCGTCGTGGCGGGACTGGGAGCATGTCTGCGACCTTGCTCTCGGTCTCTTCGATTCATTCGTATGGGAGAACCAGGAGGAACCGTCGTCGTGATCCTCAAGGACGCGCAGGGCGGTGTCTGGAGCGTCGGTCGTGTCCGATGGTTGGGCACGAGACAATGGATACCTATCAAGAATCCCCGTGAGCTGCTGCCATCTGGCGGCTTGACGGGCGATTTCGTTGAGCTGGCGTTCTTGGCTCTCCTTGTGCTGGTCGTATTGATTCCGATCATCCTCGGCACACTTGAATACTTGGTCAAATTGCTGTTCCGCCCGCTTCGCCTGCTTTTGCAGCCATCAGCTCGAGCGGTCGGCTGGGGATTCGATCTTGTTCAGGTGGTTCCGACCGGCGCGCCGGTTGATGCGAATATCTCACCCGTTCGCATGCATATCCGTGTATCCACGCGAGTCAATGCTCGATACCTGCGCGGGCAACTCCTTGCACTGTTACCTCAAGGTGGTGGTCTGCAGAATTTTCGGGTATCAGAAGAATTTCGAAAAGTTGAGGCGACTTGTCAGGTGGACCAACAATCTACAATCTGAGAACAGATGTGAAGGCTTCGCTGTTCCACGACGCATCGTCAGTCGACTTGTCGGCCCGTAGTAGCATGTGGTCTTGGGTTCGGTGGGTAAGGATGGTCTCATCGTGCGCCGGATGTTGACTTTGGTTGATCGGGAGAAGATCTCCCGTGGCCTGGTGGAGGCGCTGCCGTATAAGGATATTACGGTCCGGGTTGGTCGTGACGCGTCAATGGTGCCGGGTGAGGTGGCTCGTCATGGAGGCGGCGGTTGTCGGGCGGGCACGCCCGAAGTCGCTGGCTGTGGACGTGTGGGCCAGCGTGCCGAGAGACGGTGATCCGGTTGTTGCGCACGTGGTCGCCCGCGTCGCTGGGACGGTGAGTCGCGAGGCGATCTGTCAGGGGTCTGTCCCGGCGCACTGCATAATGACGCGGCCACGGGTTGCCGACTTTCTCCGCGCCCCGTACTCACCCTGGAGCGGGGCAGCACCGAGAACCTCAACCGGATCGTCCGCGAGTACTTCCCAAAAAGGGGTTGAGATCACGAGTGACCCGCACTACCTCGCCGCTGATAACGCAACGGCTCCGCCTGTATGGAGGGCGTATTGCGAATCTGCCGGCCGGGGAACGGTATAGCGGTCTTGAAGCTGAGTGAAGAGGAAGACGTAGCTGTCAAAAATCACGCGCTGGTGCACGGGGAAGGGTGGTCACGATTCGAATGAAGACACGCACCCCGCTGCACGTGTCACCGCGCTATCAGCACGCCCGCAAACCCCGGCACGGATCGTGATCTTTCCGGTACTCTGAGCCCACGGACGTCCAGGGCGGGGGAGCATGAGCGACGGCAACTTCTTCGACGGCACAGCGCATACCGTCTTCCAAGGGCGGGATGTCTACGGCGGTGTGCACTTCCATCCGCCCGCCGGGCCGGTGGTGGCGCCGGCTCGGGTGCTGGAGCCGCCGCGGCATTATCGGAACAACGAGGTCCAGCTGGGTGAGTTGGGGCGGATTCACGACGAATTCGCGGACGGGGTCGCGGTGGCGATCGTGCTCGGGGCGCCGGGCAGTGGGCGCAGCACGCTCGGGCAGTGCTGGGCGTATCGCAACCGGGAGCGGTTCCCCGACGGATGTTTTTCGGTGCGGATGGGGCGGCGGGCGGTCACCGATGTGCTCGCCGAGCTTTTGGAGCTGAGTGGGCACAAGGCTGAGCAGCTGCCGGCCAGTCTCGAGGCGCGGTCGGCGATGTGGCAGCGCTGGAGCGGGGACAAGAAAATCGCGCTGCTGCTCGACGACGCCACGAGCGCCGCGCAGGTCCGGGCGGTGATGCCGACGGGGGCCGGGTCGATGGTGCTGGTCGTCGAGGCGGGTGGGCTGGCGGAGTTGCGGCGCCGGCATTCCGCGCGTGACGTGCGGCTGGATCCGTTGACCGACGAAGCGGCGCTCGGGGTGCTCACCGAGCTGGCGGGCGCGGAGCGGCTCACGGAGGAGCCTGGGCGGCTGGCCGCGCTGCTGGAAATCTGCGGGGGTTCGGCGGCGGAGCTGACGGTCGCCGGCGCCATGCTCGCGGAAGCCACCGAATGGTCGATCGAGTACCTGATCGGCCGGATCAAACGCAAAGGCGGGCTCGCCAGCGCGGTGTTCGACGTCGCCTACGACCGGCTGGTCGAGGGCTCGCAAGCCTGCTATCGGGCATTCGGCGCGCATCCCGGCGACGGTGACCTCGCGCCGGAAACCCTGATGGCGGTCCTGAGCCTGGACCTCGACGACGTCCAGGACGCGCTCCGGCAGCTGCGCCGGGCCAACCTGATCGAGCCCACCGGCGGTGGCCGGTACCGGATGACCGGGCTGACCCGGTTGCACGCGGCCAAAAAAGCAGGCGGACTCCGGGAAACGCTGGTCGCGTACTACGCGGCGACCGGGCTGGCGGTCGCCGAGCGGGTCGGGGCGCGAGGATGGAACAAGGCGCTTTGGCCGGGGTTCCCAGTGGACGGGCGCAGCGCGGAAGCCGCCCGTGGCTGGCTGCGTGTGGAGCGCGGGAATCTGGTCGCGGCCATGGAAAACGCCGAACCCGAGGACGTTTGCCGGCTTGCGCTGGCGTTGTGGCCGGTGCATCAGGCCGGTGGGCGGACCAGCGAAATGATCGCGGTGAACGAGCTGGGTATCCGCGCCGCGCAGGTGTGGGGATCGAAGGTCGCCGAGTCGGTTCTTCGTACCCAGCGCGGATTTGCGGCGCGTCAGGCGCGGGACTGGGACACGGCGTACACCGAGTTCGGCCGAGCGGCCGAGCTGGCGCGTGAGGCGGGTTCGGTGACCGCGGAAGCCAGTGCGGTCGAAGGGCTTGGGCTGGCATACGTCGACGTGGGTGCGCCGGAAGCGGAAGAAACGTTGCGGCACAACCTCAAAGTCGCCGAAAGGCTGGGGATCGAGCGCCGGATCGCGGTGGCGGAAATGCACCTGGCAAAGGTCGTCGCGCCGGCGGAAGCGGTGGGGTTGCTCGACAGCGCCGAGCGGGTGTTGGGGTCGGAGCCGTCGAATCGGGTCAAGATCCTGCTGTGGCGAGGGCGGACCGCGATGGCGGCCGGCGACCTGGACGTAGCGGTGGAACTGTTCGCCCGCGTCGCGGAGGAAAAGCAGGCGTATCTCGAACGGATCTCCGCCCACCGCGGGCTCGCGGAAATCGCGCGCACGCGGGCCGACGTCGAGCAGGCTCGGGCCTACGCGGAGGACGGGTTGAACATCGCCCAGCTGCGGGGATACACCGCCGAAGCGGCCGAGTTCATGGAGTGGCTGGCGCGGCTGGACGATCATCGATGAGCACGGTCAGCCGTACCTGATGGCGAACGCCGGCGGCGGTGAACGAGAGTTCGTCGGGGATCGAACCGAGAGTGTGCAGCACTGACGGAACCACCTGCGGCAGCTCCGGGGTGGTGAACCCGACGAGCAACCCGTCGTGATTTCCGGCCCACCAGCCGGTTTCGGCTGGGCAGGCGGCCCATTCGCAGCCTGGGAGGGCACACAAGGTGGCCGCAATCCACCGCGCCGGATCGGTGGCGGGGCCGCCGAGGATGACGCTCGCCTGTTCCAGGAGACGCGGATCCGGTGCCTCGGTGGTGACCACGAGGTGCGCGTCCGCCGGAAACACGTCGTCGACGGCCGCATACCGGACCACTTCGTCGTCGATGACGCGTACCCAGTGGGCCGCTGGCTCCTGGCGCGGGACTTGGACGATGGGGAACGCGGTGAAGCTCGGCGTCCGTTTCGGCGGAGTCAAGCGCAGCGTGCGGTATCCGAGGTCGACCATGCGGGCGGCGAATTCCCCCGGCGCGCTGGTGGCGAGGGTGACGACTTTGTCCAGTACGGCCGGAAAAGCCATTGCATCGGCGACCTGTGCGGCGAAGCCGGTGGTGGTGAGCTGGGGCGCAGTCCGTAGCAGGGCGGCGATCGGGGATGCCGGGTCGACTGTCTCATGTGGAGCGTTGGCGAGCAGGACGGGAGTACCCAGGCACGCGGAGTAGAACGTCACCGAGCCGTGGTCCCCGACGGTCACATCCGCGGCCACCGCGGCTTGTTGCCACAGGTCTTCTCGCGGCAGCACGGTGACCCCGGATCGGCGGCAATGCGACAGCCACTGATTCAGCTGCCACGACTGGTGGCCCTGCTCGATATTGGGGTGCAGCGCGACCACGATGGCGAATTCGTCGAGCGGCAGGTGCGCGGCCAGCCGGGCGGGCAGGTCCGGATCGGTGCCGTACAGCGAATCGGCGCCCCAGGTCGAGGTGAGGAACAGCAGCTTCCGCCCGCCGTGCACGCCGAACATCTGCCGGTACGTTTCCCGCAAGGGCAGGCTGGCCCGCAACCGGTCCAGACAGGGATCGCCCGCCACGATCGCCCGGTCGGCCGCGGACGGGCAGCTGAGCCGGAGCCGGTCGAGCTGCTCCTCGTGGGAGAGCACGAGATGCGCCGGCACCACCGAACCGCCGTGCATCAGCCAGTGCGGAGAAAGCCCGAAGACCCCGCTTTCCCGCTTTCCCGCTTTCCCGCTTTCCCGCTTTCCCGCTTTCCCGCTTTCCCGCTTTCCAAGAATTTATTGTATCCCATTCCGTGTGGCAGCACGGTCAAGGGGCCACGCAGTTTGTGCAGGTCACCGCCATAACTGGCGGACACCGTCCAATCGAATCCGCCCTGCACGGCCTCTTTCCAGGGCAGCAGCCGGATACCGTGGGCGGCAAGATATTCGGCCGTGCCGCCGGTGAATGCGCTGGAGCCGGGGCAGGTGAAGACGAACTGGAGCCGGTGGTCCCCGGCGAACAGGGAGAGCACGTCGAGCAGCCGGGTGGCGGCGGTGACGTTGTGCACCACGCCCAGGACGGCGCGTTCGGTTCGCACGGTCCGCCAGCGGGATGGCACGGGCAACGATGGCACGGAGAGCGATCCTACTGAGCGCTCTCCGTGCCGGTCAGAGATTGACGTTGCCGTGTACGTCACCCATCTGGACAACCTTGGCGCCCTCGGCCACCTGGCCGACGTGGTTGTGCACCGCGGTGCCGCCTGCCGACTGGTGGACCTCGAACGTGCTGCGCAGTTCCGTGGCGAAGGCCGGGTCCTGCCTGCCTTCGGTGTCCAGGCGCTCGGCGAGGGCCTGGATGCTGGCCGGATTGCCGGGGTTCGCCGCCTCCAGGGTGGCGACCGCCTTCTCGTCCTTCGAGAACCTGCGTTTGACCAGTTCGTAGAGTCCGGTCGCCGCCTTCGTGGCCAGTGCGGTCGCGACGGCGGTCAGGATCGGCTCGGGCATCGGCGCTCCTCGGGTCGGCAGTCCCTGACCACGGTACTCATTTCGCGTTCGCGGCGATCCAGTCCGCGAGCACGTCCACCCGCGAGGTCGTCTCGGTGCTCGTGTGCGGGCAGTCCGGGCCGTTGGTCTCGATCGAGATCAGCTGCCCGCCCGCGCCGGACGGCACGAAGTACGGGGCACCGGAATCGAAAGCGCAAGCGCTGGTGTCCGCGGCGGGCGAAACCCCGTGCACGGTGACCGTGGCGGCGCCGACCGTCGTGATCTTGACCGTGCCCTGCTGCAGCTTGGTCGACGGGGTCGGCTTGGTCGCGGTGAGGCTGCCCCAGCCGGCCAGGGTCAGCTGCTGCCCGGTGCCGGGGACGAGCTTGTTCACGGTCAGCGGGGTCACCTCGGTGACCGGGCTGTCCAGCTTCGCCAGCGCGACGTCGTTCGGCCCGGCCTGCAGCACCTGGGTGACCTTGCGGGTGACGCCCTTCTCCTTCTGCTCGTCGACGAGGCCGAGGGTCACCGTGGTCGGGTACGGCACCGGGCCGGAGACGCGGTTGCGGTGTGCGTCGTGGAAGCAGTGTCCGGTGGTGAGAATCCATCCCGGCGAAACGAGAGCGCCCGAGCAGACGCTCCCGTACGCTCCGCCGTTCGGGCTCGGGATGCCGGTCATGGTCACTTTGGCGGCGAAGCCGTACTGGCCGGCCGGTACGTCGGACCCGTGGGCCACGGCGAAGGCCGGCCCCGCGGTCAGGATGGGCAGGAAAGCTGCTGCGGTGATGGCGGCGCGGACGCGCATTCTGTCCCTTCGTCGGTCACCGGCGGCGTGCCGATGCTCGGCCATCCACGCTAACCAGCCTGGTCTCGACGCGAAATTCCCTTGTCGAGCGAAGGAAAAGCGCCGTTCAGGTACTTGACCGGGTGGACGTCCTCACGCGATGTGTTCGCAGATCCAGTCCTCTACCACGTCTGCGCGTGCCGTGGTCTCGGCTTCGGTATGCGGGCACTCCGGGCCGGTCGACTCGATCGAGACGAGCTTGCCGCCATCGCCCTCCGGAATGAAGTACGGGGCGCCGGAGTCGTAGCTGCAGGCGCTGGTGTCGTTCTTCGGGGCGCTGCCCTGCACGGCCACCGTGGTCTCGGCGACCTCGGTGACCTTCATCCGGCCCTGCCGCAGTTTGGCCGACGGGGCCCGGTGGGTCGCGGTGAGGCTGCCCCAGCCGGCCAGCGTGAGCTTCTCGCCGAGGGCCGGCGCTTTCCTCCGCACCGACAAGGAAGTGATGTCGGTGACCGGCTTGTCCACCTTCGCGAGCGCGATGTCGTTCTTGCCTGACTGGAGTACGTCGGTCACGGTGCGGGTCTCGCCGAGCCCGTCCCCTTGCACGGTCGTGCCGAGCAGTACCGAGGTCGGGTACGGCACGGGGCCGGAGACCGGGTCGCGCTGCGCATTGTGGAAGCAGTGTCCGGCGGTGATGATCCACTGCGGTGCGATCAGCGCGCCGGAACAGGCGCTGTCGTACTTGCTGCCGTCCGGCTTCGGGATGTCGGTCATGGTGAGTTTTGCGGCGAAGGCGAACTTTCCTTGCGGAACGTCTTCGCCGTTGGCGACTGCATAGGCCGGCATGGCAGAGATCACTGCGAAGCCGACGGTGAGAACGGCAGCATAAACTGCGGCGCGAATGCGCATCAAGAACTCTCCGAGGGGAAATGAACGTGATGTGCCTCAGAGGGTGACAGGGGAACCAATTACTCCGAACGTGGGCAACAGCAAGGGTGCCCCTACGGTCACCCTTGCTGCCTGTTCGTCGTGGTTCAGCTCGCGTCGACCAGGTCGACGACGAAGATCAGCGTCTCGTTGGGCTTGATCACGCCACCCGCGCCGCGTTCGCCGTAGGCGAGGTGCGGCGGGATGACCAGCTTGCGGCGGCCGCCGATCTTCATCCCGGTCACGCCCCGGTCCCAGCCGGGGATGACCTGGCCGGAACCCAGTTCGAACTCCAGCGGCGCGCCCCGGTCGTAGGACGCGTCGAACTGTGCGCCGGTCGAATGCGAGACTCCGACGTAGTGCACCGAGACGTTGTTGCCCGGGACGGCTTCGGCGCCGTTCCCGACGGTCAGGTCGGTGATCACGAGGTCGGCCGGCGGTGGCCCGTCCGGGCGGTCGATTTCGGGCTTTTGCAAGGTCATGGGCTCACCGTACCGACGGAGTCCCGACTGCGCCGATCGGACTACGCTCAACGGCGGGAGAAACGCGAAAAGCCTTCACGCATGCTCTACCGGCAAGTAGCGTGCGCTGGGTTCCTCTGGGGAAATCACTGTGGACGGGAGCACCAGGCATGCGACTACGCATCCGTTTCCTGACCGTGCCGGTGCTTGCGATGCTGGTCACCGGCCTGACGCAGGCCGTTACCCCGGCCGTGGCCGCAGTGCCCGGCAACGACTACTGCGCCGGACAGTGCAACGACATCCTGCCGCCAGGCGAAAACGGCAGTGCGACAGTCGCCGAGATCCTGGCCAACAAGGTGTTCGGCACCCAGCCCGCGCACGCTGACGACCAGCTCCGCAAGTACGCCGATTTGGCCGGTGGGTACAAGAAGCTGACCACGGCCACGATCGGCAAGTTCTTCAACGACTCGTCCTTCGGTGTGGCGGCCGACCAGGTGGCGAGCACGCTCAAACCACGTGCCGACGTCACGATCACCCGGGACAAGGCGACTGGCGTGCCGCACATCCAGGGCACGACGCGTGCGGGCACGGAGTTCGGCGCCGGGTACGCCGCCGGGCAGGACCGGTTGTGGCTGATGGACATCATGCGCCGGGTCGGCCGCGGCCAGCTGACTTCCTACGCCGGTGGGGCACCCGCGAACCGCGAGCTGGAGCAGTCCTTCTTCGTCGCTGCGCCGTACACCGAAGACGAGCTGCAGCAGCAGATCGACGCGGTCGCCGCGAGAGGCTCGCGCGGTAAGCAGGGGCTCTCCGACGCGCAGGCCTACCTCGACGGGATCAACAAGTACATCACCGATTCCCACAACGGCCGGTATTTCCCCGGCGAGTACGTGCTGACCGGACACGTGGACGCGATCACCAACGCGGGCACCATCGAGCCATTCAAGCTGACCGACCTCGTGGTGCTCGCCTCGGTGGTCGGCGCGCAGTTCGGCGCCGGTGGCGGTGGCGAGGTGCAGAACGCGGTCGCGAAGCTGGCGCTGCAGGAGAAGTACGGCGCGGAGCAAGGTGAGAAAGTCTGGCAGAGCCTGCGCGCGGAGAGCGACCCGGAGGCCGTGAAGACCCTGCACGACGGGCAGAAGTTCCCGTATGGCAACACTCCGGCGCATCCGCAGGGCTTGGCGATGCCGGATCCGGGCTCGGTGACCGACCAGCAGCTCGTGTACGACCGGACCGGTTCCGCGGCCGGCTCGACTCCCGCGAAGGTGGCCGTGCCCGCGCAGAAGGGGCAGGAAGCCGCGCGCGGGATGTTCGACAACGGCGTGCTGCCGGGGAACATGCTCAAGGACAAGCACGGCATGTCCAACGCGCTCGTGGTGTCGGGTTCGAAGACCGCCAGCGGGCACCCGGTGGCCGTGTTCGGTCCGCAGACCGGGTATTTCGCGCCGCAGCTGCTGATGCTGCAGGAGTTGCAGGGGCCAGGGATCAGCGCGCGCGGCGCTTCGTTCGCCGGGCTGAGCCTGTATGTGCTGCTCGGTCGTGGCCAGGACTACTCGTGGAGCGCGACAACCTCGGCGCAGGACATCACCGACACGTTCGCGTTGCCGCTGTGCGAGCCGAGTGGTCAACCGGCCACAAAGGACTCGAACTACTACCTGTACCAGGGCAAGTGCGTCCCGATGGACACGGTGGAGCGCAAGGATTCCTGGACGCCGACGGTGGCCGACGGCACGGCCGCCGGTTCGTACACGCTGCGTAGCTACCGCACGAAGTACGGCCCGGTCACCGCGCGGGCCACGGTCGGCGGGAAACCGGTGGCCTACTCGTCGTCGCGCTCCTCGTACTTCCACGAGGCGGACTCGCTGATCGGGTTCCAGGAGTTCAACGACCCGGACTTCGTCCACTCCGCCGCGGACTTCCAGAAGGCCGCCGGAGACGTCAACTTCACCTTCAACTGGTTCTACGCCGACTCGGAGGACGTCGCGTACTTCAACTCGGGTGCGAACCCGGTGCGCAGCCCGAAGGCCGACCCGATGATGCCGGCCTGGGGCGATCGCGGCTTCGACTGGCAGGGCTGGAACCCTGCCGGGAACAAGGCGGACTACACGCCGGCGGCGCAGCATCCGCAGTCGGTGAACCAGGACTACTACGTCAGCTGGAACAACGCACAGGCCGACGAGTACGCCTCCGGGGGCGCGGACAAGTCCACCGTCCACCGTGCGGATCTGCTCGATGCCCGGGTCAAGGCGCTGATCTCCAGCGGCACCAAGGTGACCCGGGTGAACCTGACGCAGGCCATGGCGGATGCCGCGCTCGCCGACCTGCGTGCCGAGAGGATCCTGCCGTTGCTGGTGCAGATCTTGGACAAGGCCCCGCTCACCGGCGCGGCCGCGGATGCCGAAGCGAAGCTGAAAACCTGGCTGGAGCACGGGCACCAGCGCGTGGAATCGGCTCGGGGCAGCAAGAGATACAACGACGCGGACGCGATCCGGATCATGGACGCCTGGTGGCCGCTGCTGGTCAGCGCGGAGTTCAAACCGGCGATGGGCGACGCCGCGTTCACCGCGATGACGAATGTGCTGCAGATCAACGAAAGCCCGTCCGGATTCCAGAACGAGGTGCCGGGCAAGCACGTCGGCCAGCCGCACCAGGGTTCCTCCTACCAGCACGGCTGGTGGGGGTACGTGAGCAAGGACCTGCGTACGGTGCTCGGGCAGCCGGTGGCAGGGCCGCTGGGCGCGAAGTTCTGCGGGGGCGGCGACCTCGGCGCTTGCCGCACCGCGCTCGTCGATTCGCTCACGCAGGCCGCGGCTCAGCCCGCGAACGCCGTGTACCCGGGTGACAGCGATTGCTCGGCCGGTGACCAGTGGTGCGCGGACACGGTGATCCAGCGGCCGCTCGGCGGCATCGCGCACGGCAAGATCAGCACCCAGAACCGGCCGACCTTCCAGCAGGTGGTGGAGTACCCCGCCCACCGCGGGGACTCCGTTACTCCGGTGTACGCGCACTGACATGCTGCTCGGTGACTTTCGTCGCTGCGACCGGACAAGCACCTGGTTACCGTGTCTGCATGGACGACTGGACTCCGCGTACACGGGCGATTGTGGCGGGGCGGCCGCACGGTCCCGGTGAGCCGCTCAACACGCCGATCGTGGCCACGAGCACGTACGAAGCCGGTGGGGACTCGGTGTACGCGCGCTCGGACGGGACGGATACCTGGGCTGCGTTCGAAGAAGTCGTCGGGTCGCTCGAAGGCGGCTACGCGACGGCGTACGGATCGGGCGTCGCGACGTTGTCCGCTGTCCTGGACTCGTTGCCGGTCGGGTCCACAGTCGCGGTGCCGACGTTCAGCTACGCCGTCACGCGTGGCGCGCTTCAGCACGCGCAGCAGCTTGGGCGGCTGACCGTCACCGAGCTGGAGCCCACGGACACACAGGCGTGGCTTGGCTGTGACGCCGACCTTCTCTGGCTTGAGTCACCGACCAACCCGACGCTCGACGTGATGGAGATCGAGACCATTGCGCGGGGTACGCGAGGCCGTGTCGTCGTCGACAACACCTTCGCGACGCCGTTGCACCAGCAGCCGTTGTCACTGGGTGCGGACATCGTGGTGCACAGCGCGACGAAGCTGATCGGCGGACACAGCGATCTTCTACTCGGCGTCGCAGTCGCGCGCGACGAGGCAGCGGGGCGTGACCTGCGCGAGGCGCGTACGCGGCTCGGTTCCACTCCTGGCGCACTCGAAGCGTGGCTCGCGTTGCGCGGGTTGCGTACGTTGCCGGTGCGATTGGCAGAACAAACGCGTACCGCGGAGCTGCTGGCTTCGCGATTGTCGGAACATCCCCATATAACGAAGGTTCGCTACCCGGGTTTCGGGATGATGGTGGCATTCGAGTTGCCGGACGCGGACGCTGCGGACCGGGTGTGCGCGGCTGTGCGGCTGATTCGCCCGGCGACAAGCCTCGGCGGGGTGGAAAGCCTGATCGAGCGGCGTGCCTGGCTGCCGGGCGAGGACCGGGTGCCGCCGGGGCTCATCCGGTTCTCGGTCGGGCTGGAGGATCCCGAGGATCTTTGGCAGGATCTGCTGACCGCGCTGGGCTGAACAACGTCACGTTTTCACTGGGACTCGCCGGGTTCGTTACCGTTTCCGCAGTGCTTGCGCGTGAATCCTCATGGCCCGTTGCCGGCGGAGAGTGGTCAGGTGCGTAGGCCGGCTTCGATGGTGTGCAGCATCCGGGTGAGGTCGTCGATTCGGGCTCGGCCGATGCTGAGCCAGCCGTTGGTGACCGCTGCGGTGAACCGGCCTTGTTCGGTGTCGATCCAGTAGGGCGGGTGTTCATTGCGGATCCGTTCGGTACCACGGCGGATCGCGACGTACAGCCGTCCGGTGTGGACCCGGGGAGCCTGCATCCACTCGACGGCGCGACGTGCGTCGCGGGCGCTGTTCGTGCGGGTCGCCGGCGGATTGCCGGAGAGCGCCGCGCGGTAATCGGCTTCCGAGCAGGACAGCGAATGCAGGTTCGCTGCCGGCGGGGTGTCCGGTAGCGCGGCCACCAGATCCCGGGCAGCTGCTTCCGCGGAGCTGGGGAAAAGGGTGATCGTGTCGTGGTCGGCGATGGCGAGGACCGCGTCGCGCCCGGCCGACGCGGCTTGCAAAGTCAGGTCGCGGCCGTTGATCCGGGCCCAGCAATAGCGGTCGACGGAAGGCCGTTGCAGGAGACCGATGACCTCGGAGAAGTCGCGGGCCGGCCAGCCCGCGGCGGCCAGTTCGGCGTCCGCATTCGAGTCCTGCCGGACCTGTTCTTCCGCCGGGTACCACTTTTCCCCGCCGATCAGGGTCGGGTGCGGGTCTGTACGGTCGAGACGGCGGACCAGATTCTGGTAACCGGCGCGGGAAAACCGCAGGGGAGATCGAAGCAAGGTGTCATGCTCCGATGGTGGGTGGGGTGGGACGCATACCGTCGGGATAGCCACCGAACAGCTCGTCGACATCTTCGTCGAGGTAAGTCACCTTCCGCTGGTGCTCCTCGTCCTCGGTGCTCTTGCCCTTCCCCGCTCCGGCACCCATGCCGCCCATGCCCGGCGAACCCTTGGCGCCAGGCCCTCCTGCGACACCGCCAGCGCGTGCGGCGCTCTGGCCGCCGGCCGGGGTTCCCGTACCCGTTCCCGCTCCGGCGCCGAGCTGCCGCCCGCCGCCGGCTCCGCTGCGCGCACCAGCGCTGCCTCCGGCGCCGGTCCGCCCGCCGACACTGCTTTCCCCACCGCTGCCCGGCGCGCCGAACCCACTGCCCGGAGTGCCGAAACTGCCTCCTGGGCCGCCGAAGCCGCCGCCAACCACCGGATCCGTGCCGCTGCTGTTCGGACCGAACGTCGGCAGCAACCCGGTACCGAACCCGGGCGCATTGCTGACCGGCGCTTTGGGTGTGTACCCGGCCATCGTCGTGGAATCCGGTGCCGTGGCGTGCTGCGCAGGAGAATTCCCACTACCGGGAACGGAGTCGACGACAGGCGGCGGCGCCGAACTGCCGACCTGGCCGGTGTTGCCGATGCTGCCCGCGTTGGGCGAGTACCCGCCGCCGTGGCGGCCCACGCGGTGTCCGCCGCTGCCGCCAGTTCCGCCGATACCCCCCGGCGCTCCTTTGCCACTCGGGGTGGGGCCGACGGAGAGCCCCGCCGGCGCGGCGTTCAGAACCGGATAGTCCTTGGCCGAGGAACTGCGGTTTCCATTGGTGGTGGCGACGTAAGCCCCATAGGCTTCCTTGTTGTTCCTGTCCGCGTCATCCCACCGCGCTGCGGCTTTTTCCGAATCGCTTGCGTGAAACGGGTTGTAGCTCGCCAGATCGTTGGTGTCGGGACGATTGGTGTCCATCGGCGCGAGCTTGTTCAGCGTGCCGTGGAATCCGCCGTTCTGCGCGGTAAGCGACTGGGCGCTGCGCCCGAGATCTTCGGACGCCTGCTGAGAGGTTTCCAGCAGCGGAGTCAACCCGGCCCGAGCTTTGCCTGCGGCGTCACCTTCCCAGGAGGCGTCCATCTTGCCTTGCAGGCGGGCGATCCTGGTCATCAGGGTTTCGTGGGCCGCTTTGAGTGCGTCGGCCGCCTGCTGCCCGACGTCGAGGGAAGCGGTGTTACCGCCGTAACGATGCATCCGGGTGTAGACGTCCGCTCCGGTGTAGCCGTCGGGCATCAGCGGCCTCCTTTCTGGAGATACTGGACGACGTATCCGGCGACCTTTTTGCCCAGTTCGCAGCCTTCGGCGAAAGGGTGCTTGAGCCCGTCGAGAGCCACGCTGATGGTGTAGGTGAGGTCGTCGCGGAGACCGACTGCCAGGGCGCAGCTTCCTCGCAGGGAGTTGGTTCCCACATCGTAGATCACGCCTGGGTAGCCGTTGGCGGAGAACGGCTCGAACCGGGTCAGCCCGTTGAACTGTTTCTGGCCGTAAAGTCCGCTGATTCCGCCGTGGGTGGGGTCCCCGGTGAACACTGCTCCACTTACTGCCGAGACGATGTCTTCGTAGTCAAAGATCCAGCTGCAGGCGGGTCCGGTCGGGTCCGCGGGCTTTGACCTCGCGGTCTTGAGTGGTGCGCCCAGGCTGGCGACCTGGTCCGCGGTCATCGCGTCGCAGGGTGCCTTTTTCAGTGGCGCAGGGTCGAGCGGGGCGGGTACCGGTGGTGCGCCGAAGGGAAGCCCGGTGGAGGCCGGTGGCGCTGGAGACGCTGGGGCGGCGTTACCGGCCTCGCTCGCGCACCCGGTCAGCAGGAGGACGGTGGCTGCGGCGAGACTGGCTGTGACGGTGTGACGGTTAGTCATCGTGGGGTCGGAGGCCTTTCAGGTGGTCGGCGGCCCGGGCTTCTTGCTTCTGGTAAGTATCCAGGGCCTGGTGAAAGGCGTCCCTCTGGCGCGTCAACTCGGCAACGAAGGAGTCGAGGAAGTTCTTGTAGGACCGGCCGGCTGCGTTGGCGTCCTCCACGTAGGCGATGCTGGCGACTTCATCGCCCATCGGCTTGAACGAGACGAGTTGCTCTGCGTGTCGTCTGACATCGGTCCTGATCCAGGCGAGGATGTCGTCGATCTCGGTGACGAGCTCTGTGAGCAGTTCCGGGGTCAGCCGATATCCGCCACCGCCGCTGGCCATGCCCTCGTTGGCTTTCGCCTGGGCGTCGGCGGCTTCCTGCGCCGCCTGCTCCGGTGTCTTGTCCCGGACATATTTGTATCCCGGTACCAATGGACCCTGCATATCCGCGGGCAGGTGCCGGACGCGCTCGACGGCGTCATCAGTCATGAAAGCCCTCCCCAGCCTTCTCGACGAACGACACGGACGGTATCACGGGTGTCCGCAATCGGTGACAGCTTCGCCAGAATTTGTGATCAAGGCGTGGCGAGAAGCTGGACGGTCAAGGTGCATCGGGGCCGGACAGCAGCGAGCGTTGAGTACGTGCCGGGTGAGCCGGGACGGCGGTTCACCGCAACGGATTCCCGCTGAGCACAGCCAGTTCGTCGGCGACTTCGGAGATCGACGAGCGCAGTTTGCCGAGGTCGGTGTTGCGGAGCAGAAGCCTGAAGTCGAGGACGGTGCTGACCACGATTTCCTCGGTCTGACCTTCCACACGCAGGTGCAACCGCCGGTATTTCATGCGCGGCCGGCGTCCTCACGAACCGGGCGACCGCCGAGCAGGTACTTCACCCGCAGCTCCCCGAGCGAGTACTCCGCCAGCCAGGCGCTGAGCGAGTCGTGGTCCGGCCTGGTGAACTCGGACGCGCCTGCTTTGCGCTCGACCACGATCAGCTCGTCGACCTCGAACTGGTTCATCAGGGTGACCGATTGCGTGTCGACCGGTACCTGGCTGCGCACCGCGGCTTGCCGGAGCAGCCCCCGCCAGTTGCACGATCGCGAACGGGGTGCGGGCCGAGTTCCAGCACGACGAGCGCGGGGAGTTCGGGTTGCAACAGCAAGGTCGCCAGGCAGACGAAGCGGAGGGTCCCGTCGGACATCTGGTTGGCCGAGAAAATGCGGTCCGAATCCTGCTGTTGCCGGCGGAGCCGGACGCGGTCGCTTTTCTCCGGCACGAGGATGAAGTCCCGGAAGAACGGGGCCACCAGTCTTGATGGCCCCGACGATTCGCCGGTAGGCGAGCCCGCTCGCGGGGCTCGTCGCTTTCCTTCAGCCGGAGCAGACAAGCGGCGAGGTTGCCGGTGGCCGATTCCTGGCACCTCGTTGAACGGCGTTTCGTTCCCCTCGCCCCGGTAGCAGGTGACTTCGCGAGCCCCGTGAAGAGCCAGAGTTCGCCGCTCACGATCCGACCCAACAGCTCGAATGCCTGGACGAAGTTGCTCTTGCCGAAACCGTTGGCGCCCACCAGGATGTTCAGCCTGCCGAGGTCGACGGTCGCCGAACGGATCGAGGTGAATTCCTCGATCCGCACTTCCTGAGCGGCTGCCACACCTTTCGGTGGCGCGTCGACACCGGCGCCGAACCGGCCTACGCCGTCCCCACCGCCGCTGCCAGGGCCAGTACTCGCCGGGCGTTGTCCACGTGCAGGTTCTCGATCATCCGCCCGTCCACGATCGCCACGCCGCGGCCTTCGGCCTCGGCTTCGGTGAAGGCGGCGATCACCCGGCGGGCGTGGGTGATCTCCGCGGCCGACGGGGCGAAGATCCGGTTGCTCGGTTCCACTTGGGACGGGTGGATCAGTGTCTTTCCGTCGAACCCGAATTGCCGCCCCTGCAAGCATTCCGCTGCGAAACCGGCATCATCTTTCACGTCGTTGTACACGCCGTCGAGGATCACCTTGCCCGCCGCGCGGGCGGCCAGCAGGCACAATGACAGTCCGCCCAGCAGTGGTGCGCGGCCGGGGACGAATTCCGCGTGGAGTTCCTTCGCCAGGTCGTTCGTGCCCATCACCAATACTGTCAGGCGATCCGAGGCGGTGGCGATCTCCTCGGCGTGCAGCATGGCGACCGGGGTTTCGACCATCGCCCAGATCTTCGTGTGCTCAGGGGCGCCGCTCAGTTCCAACGCGCGTTCGATGTTGTGGACTTCGGCGGCGGAGTTCACCTTCGGCACCACGACCGCGGCGGGGCCGGCGGCGGCTGCTGCGCGCAGGTCTGCGTCGTGCCACTCGGTGTCCAGGCCGTTGACGCGGATGGTCACCTCGCGCGACCCGTACGTGCCTACTGCGGCGCACACGCGTTCGCGCGCGGCTTCCTTCGCGTCGGGTGCGACGGCGTCTTCCAGGTCGAGGACCAACGCGTCGGCGGGCAGCGTCTTCGCCTTCTCCAGGGCGCGCTCGTTCGCGCCGGGCATGTACAGCACCGAACGCCGCGGCCGTAGTTCCGTCATGGCTGAAGCTCCTTCGTCGTGGCGCCGTACGAGAGGAACAACCCTAATCCGGGCACGTGGTACTCGGCTGCGAATCAGGTCACCACGACCCGGTGACGGCGCTGACCTGCGATGTCCACAGTGGAGACGCCGAGGGATTGAGCTGAACGGGCTAGCCTGCCGCGGCGTTCGCGGGGCATCCGGGCCGGCTTCCGGACAGCCGCCCGTGGGCGCTCGGTAACACCACTCGTCTGCTGGTCACTCGGTTGGCCGCACGGTCGGGCTGAAGTCGGCCGACCGCCCGTCGACCGGTCACCGACCGCTGAGCGCCGCCGATCGCAGACGATCGCGCTACCTGCAGATTCGGCGCCGCCGCACTGGTACTCAAGTCATGTGCCGGTTTTCCCCGGCCACCCTGGGTACAGGTGAGTGAAGGAGGCGGACTCGTGGCGGCTACCCCCCAGAACACCGAGCGCTCGACGGTCGCCGGAAGCGCGAAGCGCAGCCGGACGACGGCGAGCCGGGTGCTGCCGCCGATCGAGCTCCCCGCGAGCCCCGACGAGCTGGCACGCAAGGCCGCCGCCCTGCTGGGCTGGAACGGCGTCGTGCTGCCGGTGACGACTCTGCTCGGCCGCAAGGTCAGCATCGTCGCCAGGCTTCGGACGGACGTGCACGCGGAGCGGATCGCGATGGGTGTCGGTCCCGTCGCCGATCGCGCCACCGTCGACACCTGGACCTGGCCAGAGCTGGCTGCGACCGCACCCGCGCCGGCCGCCGAGATCATCGGCGTCCTCGCGGTCGCCCGGCACTGGCGGACCGCGATGGCCTCCGCGGTTCCTTTCGCACGTTACGGCGAGGCCGCGATGGTGCTCCCATCGCTTGCCGTACTGACCGAGGACTACGTCGCCAACTGCCTGCCGCGCGCCCGTGCGTACGGCCTCGCGGTGGTTACCGCCGACCCATATGCCATGAGCGACCTCGACCTCGAAGGGCGCACCGAGCGCCTCCTGCTGGACGAGGACCCGGTTTCGCGCTGGGTCAACGAAATGGCCTACGAGCAGCTGCTGCGCGCCGACCTGGTGGCCGCCGAGTCGGACTGAGCCCCGGCAGCGATCCCCCGCGGGCACTACAGTCGGGTCCATGCGCGTCGTTATCGCCGGAGGACACGGCCAGATCGCCCTGCACCTGGAAAAGCTGCTCGCGCAGCGGCGCGACGAGCCGGTCGGGCTCGTGCGCAATCCCGCCCACGAACCGGACCTCACCGCGGTCGGCGCCGAAACCGTCGTGCTCGACCTGGAGAAGTCCGATGTGGACGCGGTGGCGCGGGTGCTGCGGGGCGCGGACGCCGCGGTGTTCTCCGCGGGTGCCGGTCCCGGCAGCGGGGAAGCCCGCAAGGACAGCGTCGACCGTGGGGCCGCGGTGCTCTTCGCCGAGGCCGCCGGGCGGGCCGGGGTCCGCCGTTTCGTGCAGGTCGGCTCCATGGGCGCGGACAACCCGGACGCACCCGGTCTCGACCCGGTGTTCGCCCTGTACCTGCGTGCCAAGCGGGCTGCCGAAGAGGACCTGAAGACCCGCGATCTGGATTGGACGATCCTGCGGCCCGGCGCGCTCACCAACGATTCCGGCACCGGGCGGGTGAAGATCGCGGAGCAGACCGGCCGCGCTTCCGTACCCCGCGAGGACGTGGCGGCGGTGCTGCTCGCGTTGCTGGACGCCCCCGCCACCGCGGGCCGCACGCTCGAACTGATCTCCGGCGAGGACTCGATCGAGGACGCGGTGTCCGCACTCTAAGATCCCTCCCGTGCGGGATATCGCGGTTTTCAGTGGTAGTGCCCATCCGGAGCTGGCCGAGGAGATCTGCGGCAACCTCGGCGTGCCGTTGCTGCCGGTCAAGATCGACCGGTTCGCCAACGACTGCCTGCAGGTCCAGCTTGAGGCCAACTGCCGGGAGCGCGACGTCTTCCTGATCCAGCCGCTGGTCAAGCCGGTGCAGGAGCACCTGGTCGAGTTGCTGCTGATGCTCGACGCCGCGCGCGGCGCTTCGGCGGGCCGGGTCACCGTGGTGATGCCGCACTACTCGTACGCGCGTTCGGACAAGAAGGACGCGTCGCGGATCTCCATTGGCGGCCGGCTGGTCGCCGATCTGATGGTCACCGCCGGGGCGGACCGGGTGCTCACCATGACCTTGCACTCGCCGCAGGTGCACGGGTTCTTCAGCGTGCCCGTCGACCACCTGCACGCGCTGCACGAGCTGGCCCGGCACTTCCGGCAGTACGACCTGTCCACCACCACCGTCGTGTCGCCCGATCTGGGCAACGCGAAGGAGGCCGCGCACTTCGCCCGGTTGCTCGGTGCGAAGGTCGCGGCCGGCGCCAAACAGCGTTACGCCGATGACCGGGTGGAGATCACGTCCATCATCGGCGAGATCACCGGTCGCGACGTGATCGTGCTCGACGACGAGATCGCCCGCGGCAGCACAGTGCTGGAGCTGCTCGACCGCCTGCGCGAGCTGGGGCCGCGCTCGATCCGGGTGGCCTGTACGCACGGGTTGTTCGCGGACAAGGCGCTGGCCCGGATCGGCGGGCAGGAGGACGTGCTGGAGATCGTGTGTACCAACACGGTTCCGATTCCGACCGGGGAACGCACGGACAAGCTGCGCGTGCTGTCCATCGCCCCGGCCCTCGCGGAGGCGATGCGGCGGATTCACAACGGCGAGTCGGTCAGCTCGCTGTTCGAGCCGGCCTAAGGCTGTGAAGGGTCCCTTCACGGACTCTGAGGCTGTGAAGGGTCCCTTCACAGCTACGGTTTGCCAAGGACCCGGTCCAGGTAGGTGTTGGTGAACGTGCCCGCCGGGTCGCAGGACTTGCGTACCCGCAGGAAATCCTCGAAGTGCGGGTATCGCGTGCGGAGCGTGTGCACGTCGAGGTCGTGCAGCTTGCCCCAATGTGGACGGCCGCCGACCTGGTCGGCGATCGCGGCGAACCCGGCGAAGTACTCGCGGTAGGGCATGCCCGCGAACTGGTGGATGGCGACGTACGCGGAATCGCGTCCGTACGCAGTGGACAGCCAGATGTCGTCGGCCGCGGCCACCCGGACCTCCACCGGGAACATCACCGGGTCGGCCAGGCGCGGTACCAGCGCACGCAGCTCGGCAAGCACATCGGGCAAGGTTTCGCGCGGGATCGCGTACTCCGATTCCACGAACCGCACCCCGCGACGGGTGACGAACACCCGGTGGGACAGGTCGGAGTACTCCCGGGTGGACAGCATGCGCGCGGCTAATCCGCTGAGGGGCCGCACCAGCTTCGGGAAAGCCCGGCCGACCCGGCACAGCCCGCCGAAGGCCAGATTCTCGGCCAGCTCATACTCCACGAACTGGCGCACCCGGGACAGCGGCGCGCGCTCCGCGTCCAGCGGCAGCCGGTTGTTGCGCTTGACCAGCGCGGTGCGGTCGTACGGGAACCAGTAGAACTCGAAGTGGTCGTCGTTCGTCAGGGCAGCGTCGAAGTCCTCCAGCACTTGCTCCAACGGCTCCGGACGTTCCTGCGCGGACAGCACGAACGACGGTTCGCACTGCAATGTCACGGTGCTGAGCACGCCCAGCGCGCCGAGGCCGACCCGGGCCGCGTGGAACAGGTCCGTCCGCTCGTCCGCGGAGCAGGTGACCACCGAACCGTCCGCCGGCACCAGTTCCAGCGCGACGATCTGGGTCGCGATGCCGCCGAATCGTGCGCCGGTGCCGTGCGTCCCGGTCGAAATCGCGCCGGCGATGGTTTGCGCGTCGATGTCGCCGAGGTTCGTCATGGCCAGGCCGATGCCGTCGAGCGCGGCGTTGAGCGCGCGCAGCGTGGTGCCCGCGCGCACGGTGACCTGGTGGGTTTCCAGGTCGACCCGTTCGATTCCGGTCCAGCGGGTGAGGTCCAGCGCCTCCGATTCGGCGGCCGCGATCGCGGTGAACGAATGCCCGCTGCCCAGCGGGCGCACTCGCCGTCCGGCGGTGGACACCCCGTGCACGACGTCGGCGATCTCCGCGGTGCTGCGCGGGCGGTGCACCCGGCTCGGGTTCGCCTTGGCGGTGCCGGCCCAGTTGGTCCACGCAGTCATCGGCGCCTCGTCGTGTCGGCAGTGCGGACTCTTCACGATAGTTCTCCGAACCGTAAGTGAATAGTATTCGCGTTTCAAGCCTTGTTGTCGTACCGTAAGTACGTGACCAGCACCGCGTACGGATACGACCTCGCGACGAAGGACCTGGATCCGCCGTTCGCGATCGTCGATCTGGACGCCTTCGACGCGAACGCGGACGATCTGCGCCGCCGGGCCGCGGGCAAGCCGATCCGGGTGGTCAGCAAATCCGTGCGCTGCCGGGAGCTGCTGGACCGGGTGCTCGCGCGCCCCGGGTTCGCGGGCCTGATGTGCTACTCGCTGGCGGAAGCGGTCTGGCACGTCGAAGAAGGCACCACCGACGACATCGTGGTCGCCTACCCGACCGCGGACCACGAGGCGCTGCGCCTGCTTGCCGCGAACGACCGGGCGCGGGCGGCGATCTCGGTCATGGTCGACTCGCCCGAGCATCTCGACCTGATCGACGCCGCGCTCGGACACGGACATCCGCGGATCCGCGTGTGTCTCGAACTCGACGCGTCGTGGCGGCCGGTGCCCGGGGTGCATGTCGGCACCCGGCGTTCCCCGGTGTTCACCGCGCGCCAGGCCGTCGCCTTCGCGCAGGAAATCGTGGCCAGGCCCGGATTCTCGCTCGTCGGGATGATGGCCTACGAGGGACAGATCGCGGGACTCGGTGACGCGGCGGGCCGTGCACTGCACAATCGGGTGATCGGCTGGATGCACCGCCATTCGGCCGCGGAGCTGGTGCGGCGGCGGGGCACGGTGGTCCGGGCCGTGCGGACCATCGCGGAGCTGGAATTCGTCAACGGCGGCGGGACCGGAAGCATCGAAACCACCGGCGCGGAGGACGTGATCACTGAAATCGCCGCCGGTTCGGGATTGCTGGCGCCGACGCTGTTCGACGGCTATTCGCGGTTCCACCCGAGCCCGGCCGCGTTGTTCGCGCTGCCCGTGGTGCGCCGTCCTTCCCGCACCGTCGCGACGCTGTTTTCCGGCGGGTACATCGCTTCGGGTCCGGCCGGCCCTTCGCGGGTGCCATCCCCGTATTTCCCGAAAGGGTTGCGCCTGCTGGGTTTTGAAGGTGCCGGCGAGGTGCAGACCCCGGTCACCGGCGACGCCGTCCGGGACCTGCGCCTGGGCGACCGGGTCTGGCTCCGCCACGCGAAAGCCGGTGAACTGGCCGAGCGATTCGCCGAGTACCACCTGCTCCGCGGCGGTCAGCGGGACCGCACCGTGCCCACTTATCGCGGCGAGGGGCGGAACTTCGGATGACCTGGCTCAGGATCGCCTGGCGCGCACCACCGGTTCACTCTCCGAACCGGCTCGCCAGATAGCCTTTCACCAGGTGCTTGGCCTCCGCGACGATCCGCTCGTCGCCCTGCGGCTCGTGGCGGAAGGCGAGTTTCAGCAGGGCGTCCGCGGTTTCGTTGGCGATCGCGATGGCGAAGCGGAGTTCCTCGGCGGAACGGTCCACATGCGCCTGCAGGATGTCCACCAGCGAATCGACGATCACCGAGTTGTTGTCGCGTTCGGTGTCCAGCAGCTGCGGGTCGATCACGTCGCCGAAGTGGACCTTCGAGAAGCCCGGCACCTCGCGGTGCATCCGCAGGTAGATGTCGAGCACCGAGTCCACGACGTTCCACCAGTGCTCGGGGCTGAGCTCGGTCAGCCGCTCGTTCACCGCGGCCACGAAGCCTTCCAGGTTCCGCTGCGTCAAGGCCTGGACGACGGCGCGCTTGTCCGGAAAGAACTGGTACAGCGAGCCCACCGCGACGCCGGCGCGTTTGGCGATCAGCGTGGTGGTCAGCGCGTCATAGCCCAGCTCGTCGATCAGCTGGGCGCTGGCGTCGAGCATCTGCTCCACCCGGCGCGCGCTGCGCTGCTGCACGGGCTTGCGCCGGAGCGGGGTCGGTTCGGTCTGGGTGTCGGCCACAGTGCTTCCTCGGACTCTCTCCCGAAACGCTCATCTGATCGGGGACTTTAGCGCCCTCGCAGGTTTCCCCCTCGGCGAGTGACGACCTAGAATATGAGAACTTTTCATGTTCACCCTTCCGGGTGGCCGGAGGAAAAGGGGATCAGCGTGGCCCGTCCGAACTTCCCGGCCGACTTCCTGTGGGGCGTCTCGACCTCGGCGTTCCAGATCGAGGGCGCGGTGGCCGAGGGCGGCCGTGGACCGTCCATCTGGGACACCTTCACCGCGACCGAGGGCAAGATCGCGCGAGGCGAGGACGCCAAGGTAACGGCCGATCACTACCACCGCTACTCGGAAGATGTCGCCCTGCTGGCGGAACTCGGTGTGGGCGCCTACCGGATGTCGTTCGCCTGGCCGCGAATCCAGCCGGACGGCACCGGGAAACCGAATCCCGAAGGCCTCGCCTATTACGACAAGCTGCTCGACGCGGTCTGCGCGGCGGGAATCGCCCCGGTCGGCACGCTGTATCACTGGGACACGCCCCAGGCGCTCGAAGACGCCGGTGGCTGGCTTTCCCGCGACACCGCCGACCGCTTCGCCGACTACGCCACGATTCTTGCCGAGCATTTCGCCGATCGGGTGACGCAGTGGATTCCGGTCAACGAGCCCATGGTCATGTCGATCTACGGTTACGGCGTCGGCGAGTACGCGCCGGGGAAGTTCCTGCTGCTCGACGCATTGCCCACCGCGCACCACCAGAACCTCGCGCACGGCCGTGCCGTGCAGGCCCTGCGAGCCGCGGGTGCGACCTCGATTGGTACGGCCAACAACCATTCGCCGATCTGGCCCGCCCACGACACCCCGGCCGAACAAGCCGCCGCCGACTGGCTCGACGCACTGATCAACCGGACCTTCGCCGATCCGATGCTGCTGGGCAGCTATCCGGAGCAGGTGCACCCGCACCTGCCGGGAAATTTCGCCGACGATCTCGCGATCATCGCGCAGCCATTGGATTTCTACGGCGTGAACTACTACGAGCCGCAGGGCGTGACCGCACCCGGCGAGGGCAACCCGCTGCCGTTCCAGCCGCGGGCGATCGAGGGCTATCCGATGACCACCAACGATTCCCCGATCGTGCCGGACGGGCTGTGCGAGCTGCTGGTGTCTCTCCGGGATCGCTACTGCGAGAACTTGCCGCCGATCCAGATCACCGAGAACGGCTGCAGTCTCGCCGACGAACCCGGCCCTGACGGCCGGGTGCACGACTCGGCGCGGATCGATTTCCTGGACGCGCACCTGCGTGCCGTGCGGGAAGCGATGGTCGCCGGGGTGGACGTGCGGGGATACTTCGTCTGGTCGCTGCTGGACAACTTCGAATGGTCCAAGGGTTACGCGCCGCGGTTCGGGCTGGTGCACGTGGACTACGAGACCCAGCGCCGTACCCCCAAGGATTCCTTCGCCTGGTACCGGAAGCTGGTGCGCCATGAGTGAGACCACGACCGGGCTGCCCGCGGCGCTCGCCGAACCCCTCGACCGGGTGCGGGCCGGGTGGATGAGCCTGCTGTTCCTCGCGAACATCGCGCTCTGGCTCGGGGTCTACGCGCCGATCCAGGTCCTGTTGCCCCAGCAGGCGGAACTGCTCGACGCGGCGCACAAGGAGACCGTGTTCGGGGTGGTCACCGGGGTCGGCGCGGCGGTCGCGCTGATCGCCAACCCGGCGTTCGGGCTGCTGTCGGATCGCACCTGTGCACGGTTTGGTCGCCGGCACCCGTGGACGGTCGCCGGTGCCGTGCTCGGCGCGGCCGGGCTGCTGGTGCTCGGCCAGGCGCCGAACGTGGTCGTGATGACGGTCGGCTGGTGCCTGGTGCAGGCCGGGCTCAACGGCATGCTCGCCACGCTGATGTCCGGGATCGCCGACCGGGTGCCGGTGGTGCAGCGGGCACAGGTCGGTGGGCTGGTCGGGATCGCGCAGATGCTCGGCACGGTGCTGGGCGCGGTGGTCGTCGTCGTGATGCTCGAGCTGGCCGGTCTGCCGCTCGGTTACGCAGTGTGCGCCGTGGTGGTGCTCGTCGGCGCGGCCGCGTTCGTGCTGCGCACCCCGGACGCGCGGCTGCCGGTGGAGTTCCGGCCGACCGGCCGGGTCCGCGAGGTGCTCGCGGACCTCTGGGTCTCGCCGCGCCGGCACCCGGATTTCGCCTGGGCGTGGGGCTGCCACTTCATGATCAACCTCGGCAACGCCTTCGGGACGCTGTATCTGCTGTTCTTCCTCAAGGACGCGGTGCACTACCCGGATCCGGATACCGGGTTGCTGATCATGATGGGCTTGTACGGGGTGGCGCTGGTGATCGGCGCCGTGCTGGCGGGGCGGTTCTCGGACGCTTCGGGCCGCCGTAAGCCGTACGTGCTGCTGTCCGCGGCGGTCATGACGCTCGCGGCGCTGTTGCTCGTGGTGTGGCAGTCCTGGCCGGTCGCGTTGATCGCGTCGCCGCTGCTCGGCGTCGGGTTCGGCGTGTACATGGCGGTCGCGCTGGCGTTGCTGACGCAGGTGTTGCCCGCCGCGCAGAACCGGGCGAAGGACCTCGGAGTGGTGAACATCGCGAACTCGCTGCCGCAGGTCGTCGCCCCACTGCTGACCACCTTGATCCTGCACTGGCTCGGGGGCTACCCAGCCCTGTTCGCCGCATCCGCGATCGCCACCGTGCTAGCCGCCGCCCTGGTCACCCAGGTCACATCCGTGGGCTGATCAAAAACCCACCGCCGGCGAACCACCCCAACGCAAGTAATCCACCCCAACGCAACCACGACCGGGGGTCCGGGGGCTTGCCCGCCGGGCGGGGTCTGGGGGTTGCACCCCCAGGAGACACGAGGGATCCGGCGCGGCCGGCGCTTTCCGCCGGCACACCCCACCCAGTCGGATCCTGGAACCGCGAGCCGGTGCCGGTCGGGGGAGGGGAGTGCTACGGCACCGGCCCGCGGAGTTCAGGGTTCACTACTTGGCGTTCGGCCAGCAGCGGATGATCTTCAACCTATCGGCGGATTGCTGCATCCGCTAGGTGTCTCGCGGACATTTTTGGATTAATCGTAGAAGCCGGGTGGCCGAGGGCGGATTTCGTCGCGTTCGGGGGTACGGACGAAACCTGCCCTCGGCCGGGCGAGGTGCCAGGCGATGCTCCGGAGGGGCGTTCCGGAGCACCGCGCGCTCGCCGGTCGGGCCGGGGCCGGTCATCGGATCGGACGGTGATCGGCCCGGGGGTCGGGCGCCGGTCGGTCGGGGGACAACCGGCGCCCGAGTCACAGGGTGAGCCGGCCGGAGCCGGTCACGGATGGTGCTTGCGCACGGAACCGCCGGGGTCGGCGGGAGCGGCGCGGCAGAACGGTCAGGCGGTGACCGGGCGGGGCGTCACCAGCGCGTGCCGGCCGGTGGTCTCGGCCGGCGACGGGCGCTCGGCGCGCCGGACCTGGCCGGGCACCCGCCGGACGGTGCGGATGGCGGTGTGCTGCCCGGTGGACACGGCCTGCGGGGCGAGCCCGCCCGCGACGAGGTGCTCGTGCGCGACCTGCCAGACCGAGCAAGGCGCCTTGCAGCGGTGCCAGCGGGTCGAACAGGTGGGGCAGTCGCCGCGTTCGTCCGGCTCGTGGGCCTGCAGCATCGCCCGCCAGCCTTCGGCCAGCCGGGGCAGCTCCGAGCGGGCCACCGAGACCAGCGACGGGGCGTCGGCGCGGTCGGCCAGTTCGGTCAGCAGATCGAGGCGTTCCCAGACCGCGTTGCGGAGGACCTGCCCGAGTACCTGATCCATGGAGGAGCTCACCGTTACCTTTCCGCCAGCTTGGCGGCCTCGTTGAGCGCGGCCCGGAGCTGGCCGAGCTGACCGGACGTGAGACGAGCGGTCTCCCCCGGCGGGGAGACCATCACCACCTCGCCGTCCTCGACGAACACCATGACGGCCCGTTCGCGGCTGATGAGGTCACCGCACTGGACGCGCCAGACGAGCTGCCCGCCTTCGTAGTGCCGGACCCCCGCGGTGCGGGGGTCCGCGGGCGGGATCATCGGACGGGCCGCCGTGACGATTCCCTGGGCGCCGGGGACGGCCGGCCGGATCGACCGCACCGCGGTCGCGGCTTGTCCTCCACCGGGCGAGTCCATGAACTCCACTGGCCCTCCACGCTCTCTCGTCCGTGGTGTGCACCTTGCGGGATGCACGTCCACCGGCAGATCTGTGTCGTCGGGTTGATCGCTCTCCGTGATCGCGGCCGGTGTCCGGGCGGTGACGGAGATCTGACAACTACAGTGAAGTGAAACCGGGTGCGAGAGAAGGTCGAAACCGCGTCATAGCGGTGACCGGGCGAGGTTCCACGGTAAACGGTCAGTGGAGTTCAGTTCGGCCGATCAGACCCGCTGCCGGTTCGTTTCCCAAGGTTCTCGCAGTGTGCTTAGGGTTGCCGCAGACGCCCGAAAGACGGTGAGGGGGCGCAATGGACGCCAGCATTGGCAGTGGTTCCGGGTCTTCCGGTGCCTTGGTCCGCCCGGGTAACCCGGTGCCGGCCGACGCATGGGAGCAGCCGGAGATGCGGGAGGTCTTGGCCGCCCGCGAGATCAGTGCCGTGTACCGCCTGTTGCGCAAACACGGAGTGTCGCAGCGCCAGATCGCCGCGATGACCGGCCAATCGCAGTCCGAGGTGTCGGAGATCCTCAAGGGTCGCCAGGTCATGGCCTACGACGTGCTCACGAGAATCGCCGACGGCCTGGGTGTCCCCCGTGGATACATGGGTCTCGCCTACGACGAGACCACGGCGATACGGGTCGTCGGCGCTGCCGACGGCCGGCAGGCTGAGGAGGACGAGTCCGTGAAGCGACGGAGGTTCCTCGCGCACGCCGCCCAGGTCACGATGGGTGCGGCGGTGTTCGGATCGGAGTCGGGGACCTGGTCGGAGGCTCCCGCGCGCACGCCCGCCCCCGGGCGGGTCGGGGTCACCGACGTCCGTCAGGTGGAGGCGGCGACCAGAGCCCTGCGTTCCCTGGACTACCAGTACGGCGGCGGGTTCTGCCGGGACGCGGTGGTCGCGCAGCTGACCTGGGGCCAGCAGATGCTCGACGCCAGCGCCACCGATCCGGTCAAGAACCGCCTGTTCACCGCGATCGCCGACCTGCACAGCCTGGCCGGCTGGACCTCGTTCGACACCGGGCTGATGGACTCCGCGCGCGGGCATTTCGCGCAGGCGCTCGACCTGGCCAAACAGGGGGAGAGCCATCATCTGGTGGCGAACGTGCTGTACCGGATGGGCCGGGTCTACCTGCACCAGGACGCGGCGAACGACGCGCTGAAGCTGTTCCAGCTCGGCCAGATCGCAGCCCAGGAATCCGGTTCCGAGCTGTCGGTCGCGGTGCTCTGCGCGAACGAGGCGTGGGCCTACGCGATCATGGGCAACGAGGACCAGGCCGTGAAGCTGCTCGGCCGGAGCAAGGACGAGTTCGCCCGCGCCGATCTGGCCGCGGCCGAGTCCTGGGTGAAGTTCTTCAACGAGACCGACGTCTACGCGATGACCGGCACCGTGCACACCGTGCTGGCGCAGAAGAACCCCGAGCACACCAAGTACGCGATCCCGGCGCTGACCAAGGCGGTCGAGGCTTACACCGACGACATGGCGCGCAGCAAGGCGTTCATGCTCAGTGCGCTGGCCACCAACCACCTGCTCGACGGCGACATCGATCACGGCGCGCGGGTCGGCGGCAAGGCGCTGGACACCGCGGAGAGCATCAAGTCGGAGCGGGTCAAGGACCGGTTGCGGCCGCTGCTGGTGGAGGCCGAGCGGCGCCGGAACAACGCGGACGCCCGGGAACTCGCCGAGCGGCTCAAGCTCTTCTACGCCGCCTGAGCCGGCCGATCCCGCTGCTCCGGTGCGCGATGGGCGGTTCACCCCCGGGAAACTCCGCCGGGTACTGACCGCGACCTGCGCGCGGCTCGACCTGGATCCGCGGGGCGCCCAGCTGCTGCGGTTCACCAACAACGCGGTGTACGCGCTGGTCCGCACGCCGGTGGTGGTGCGGATCGTCGGCTCCACCCGGCTGCGCCACCGGGCGGCCACGGTCGTCCGGGTGGCCGAGCATCTCGCCCGGCACGGGATCCCCGCGGTTCGCCTGGTCGAGGGCGTGCAGCAGCCGATGGACGTGGACGGGCACCTGGTCACGGTGTGGCATCGGGTCCCGTTCACCGGCCCGCCCGCCTCCACCGCCGATCTGGCCGCGTTGCTGCGCCGGGTGCACGCGCTGGCGCCGCCGGACGGCCTCGGTGAGTGGCAGCCGCTGCGTTCCGTCCGGGATCGGGTGCAGGACGCGGAGGAGCTGGCCGAGGACGACCGGCGGTTCCTGCTGGCGCGCTGCGCCGAGCTGGCCGATCAGCTGGCCGGGCTGGACTTTCCGCTGGCCACCGGGTTCGTGCACGGGGACGCCTATCCGGGCAACGTGCTGCCGGGCCCGGAGGGGCCGGTGCTGTGCGATTTCGACTCCTCCTGCGTCGGCCCGCCGGAATGGGATCTGACGCCGCTGGCGGTCGGCCGCGAGCGGTTCGGCGACCCGCCGGAGCGGTACGCGGAGTTCGCCCGCGCGTACGGCTTCGACGTGACGAGGTGGTCCGGGTTCGCGGTGCTGCGGGCGGTGCGGGAGCTGAAACTCACCACGAGCGTGCTGCCGATCCTGCGCAGTCATCCGCCGGTGCGCGCCGAGCTGCGCCGCCGGCTCGCCGACCTGCGCCGCGGCCGGTCGCAGGCGCAGTGGAGCCGGTATCGGTGAGGGTATTTCTGCACGTGCATTCGCAGACCGCAGACGACCGTTCGTCGCTTCCCCGTGAATGGCTTACCCGGTGCTGCCCAGCGCAGAGAATTCAGCCGGGCAGATCGCCCTGTCCGGAGCAAGGGCTGGTTCCATAGTGCAACTTGCCACTACAGAATGTCACATGCCTGGTCATGATGCGGTGACGGGGGCACGAGTGAGTACCACCGCGAAGCCGAACGCCAGCCCCATCACGGCCAGCTCGACCGTGGCCCACGAGGCGATCGCGGTCCGCTGGTGCCGCATGATCCGCGGCATCAGCCGCCACCGCAGGTTCGCGGCGAGCACCGCGATGACGCCGGTGCACAGCACCTTGAGCAGCATCAGCTGCCCGTACGGCGTGGTGAACAGCCCGGCCCAGAAGCCGATGGTGGGGTTGGCCAGGATTTCCACGATGCCGTTGAACAGGCCGGTCACCGCGGACAGCGCAAGGCACAGCGTGGCCAGCTTCGAGAACCGCGGCAGCGCATAGGCCAGCAGCGTGCGGTTGGCGGTGAGCAGCACGATCATCGCGCCGAGGCCGCCGCACCAGGCGACCGCGCTCATCACGTGCAGCTCCATCGAGATCATCGTGTAGTCGTGGTAGCTCCAGTTCGACGCGTGGCCGGTGACCGGCAACGGCAGCAGCGCGAACATCCCCAGGCCCACGCGGACCTCGGCGGGGACCTTCTCGCCCTTGCGCAGCGCGAAGACGCCGAGCCCGGCGTGCAGCAGGGCGAGGACCGCGACGATGACCAGCGCCTTGCCCGCGCCGACCTCGGCGATGTAGGTGCCGATGTCGCTCGGGGTGAGTGTCGCCGTGCCCGGCTTGAACTCCGCCGTCTGCAGGATCAGCGCGACCACCGAGGTGGCCGCCCACACCAGCGCGGCGGCGACCGCGGCGGGCCGGGCCTTGCGCAGTACTGGCTCGGTGAGCTTCGGCCGGTCGTAGCCGACCAGCACCGACAGCAGGGCCAGCCCGATCGTGGCGACTGCGGACAGGTCCATCAGCACCCGCACGATCGGGATGGCCGCCGAGACCACCTCGCTGGGTTCCACCACGCCCGGGATCGGTGCGGACGCGGTGAGCGCGACGCCGATCAGCGCGCCGAGCAGCCCCGCGGTGACCACGCACAGCAGCGTGGCCCAGCGGACCTGCGAGGTGGTCTCGGCCCTGGTCACCGGTCGTCCTTCTCCGTGCCCGGTTCCCGCCCGGTGCGCAGCGCGACGGTCATCCCGATCGCCAGCAACACGACCGCGCCGGCGATCCACACCCAGATCGGCACCCCGGTGGAGGAGGAATCCGAGGACGGCGCCGCCGCGGGTGCGCCCGCCGCCTTGGCCGCGTCGATGTTCGCCGGGGTGCCGGTGCCCGCGGTGGTGAGGGTGAACGGGATCTCGCCGGACACCGGATGTCCGTCCGCGGACAGGACGCGGTAGCCGATCGTGTACTTCCCGGCCGGTCCGAGCGGCCGAAGCGGCGCGCTGAGCACGTTGTTCGTCACGGTGACGGGTCCCTCGGCCCACTGCCCGCCGCCCGGTCCGGTCACCGCGATCTGGTTCACGTCCGCGTCCTGCACGTACTGGTCGAAGGTCAGCGTGACTTTCGCCGGTCCCTTCGCCACCGACGCGCCGTTGCCGGGGTCGGAGCTGATCAGCACGTTGTGCGCCAGCGCCGGGGTGGCCGTGCCCAGCAGGGCCAGCCCGGTGATCGCCAGTGCGAAAAGGGTCTTCCGCATTACTCGCTTCCTTCGGTCTTCTTCGCCGCGGACGGGCGGCGACGCAGCAGGGAACCCGCCCCGACGCCGAGCCCCAGCGCGCCGACGAGGATGCCTGCCCCGCCGAGCCAGCGCGCGGTGGTGTCCGAGGACGGGGCGTCCGTCGCCTTGGCTTCGGTGGTGGCCGCGGGGTGCCCGTGACCGCCCTTCGCCGCGGCCAGCTTCACCGTGGGTGCCGGGTGCTCGGGCTCCTCGCCGCTCGCCGGGGTCGGCTGGTTCCACGAAACCACCTTGCCGCCGTCGTAGGTCTGGATGGCCGGGAACTCCAGCTGGTCCACGTCCGTGGGCAGCGGCCCGCCGCTGATCTGGAACTCCTGGAACTCGTTCTTGCCGATCTTCGTGCCCGCCTGCGCGGTCCAGACGATCTTGGTGACCGCCTCGGTGATCTTGGTGCCGGAGGCGGTGGTCACCGGATTGGCCAGCGGCGACGAGCTGACCTCGGCGGTCCACCCGGGGATCGGCTTGGTGCGCACGCTGCCGATGCCGTACTCCGGCTTGACGTCCACCTCGAGTTTGACCGTGCCCTGGGCGGCGTCCTCGTTGGGGACGCGGAAGAAGATCGTGCCGTAGCCACCCTTGGCGGGCTGGTCGCCGTAGATGTTGGCGGACACGTGCGCCGACGCGATGCCCGCGCCGAGCAGGCCGGTGGCGGCGACGGTGGTGGCGAGCACGCCGGCACGGCGGAAGACATGATGGGACACAACTGCTCCTGAACAGGGGTGAGCCGGCGCCGGGGTATCCGTGCGCCGGAAAGAAAAGGGGGAAGGTGTGGGTCCGGAACCCGCACGAAGGTGTTCAGGAGCGTCGCGGCGGCCCGCGCCGGCTGCGGACGTGGTGGAGATCAATCTTCCGCAGCGCGGTGGCTTCGACCGGCGGCGGCAGCGATACGCCCGCCGCGGCCGGGACCGGCAGCGGCGGGGACAGCACCGGCAGGATCACGCGAAGTAGCTGCAGGAGACCGAGCAGTACCGCGTCCGCGCGGGCCAGCAACAGTGCGGTGAGCAGGGTGGCGACCGCGTGCGCGGCGGTCATCGCCCAGGCGTCCGGGTGACCGGGCGGGGAGCCGTGCTGGTGCTCGTTCAGGGTGGTGAGCACGAGGTGCATCACGACCTGACCGCCGCCGAGCACGGCGAGTGTGGCCAGCCGGCCACGGGCGCGCCGGGCCAGGGCGGTACCGGTCCAGCCGAGCAGCCCGGTGAGCAGGAGCGTGAGCGCGGGGTCCGGCAGCCCGCCGTCCCCGGCCGCGTGTGCGGTTACGGTGAGTGATGCCGAACTGACCGCGAGCAGGACGCCGCGAGCGGCCGCGAATGCGCCGCCGTACCTGCCGGGAGTGCTCACCGGGGCAGCGTAACGGCACTCCGCTGGGTGATCGAAGCCCTTCACAAGGTGAAATTCGCCTCGAAACCTACCGGTGAACCCATTTCGATCGGATGAAAACCGCCCGGCCGGGACGGCCGTTTCGGTTGCCGTAGCTCCCAGGATGCGAAACGGTGGATCACCAAGGACCGCTGCAGGGTTTCACCCGCCGTCATGCCGGGTACCCACCCTGCCGGTTGACGGGCTACTCCGAACGAGTGAGTTCGGAGTACAGACGCAGCGGGAGTGCGAATACGGATGAATCTCTTCGAGTACATCTCGGATCGATGGGACAAACTACTGCTGCAGGCCTATCTCCACACCAGCATGGTCGTGCAATGCACGATCCTCGCCGCCGCGCTGGGTGTGCTGATCGGCATCGCGGTGTACCGCAGCCCCATCGGTTCCGCTGTCGCCACCGCGCTGGCCAGCACGATCCTGACCGTTCCTTCCTTCGCCCTGCTGGGCCTGCTGATCCCGCTGTCCGGCCTCGGCTCGACGACCGCGGTGATCGCACTGGTCCTGTACGGGCTGCTGCCGATCGTGCGGAACACGATCGTCGGGCTGGACGCCGTCGATCCGGCGATCACCGACGCCGCGCGCGGGATCGGGATGGGCAGGCTGGCCGTGCTCACCCGGGTCGAGCTGCGGCTCGCCTGGCCGGCCATCCTCACCGGGATGCGGGTCGCCACACAGATGCTGATGGGCATCGCGGTGATCGCGGCCTACGCGAAAGGACCGGGCCTCGGCTCCGAGGTGTTCTCCGGCCTGACCAACGCGGGCAGCACCAACTCCGCGAACCAAGCCCTGACCGGCACGCTCGGCGTGGTCATCCTCGCCCTGCTGCTCGACGGCATCTATGTCCTGATCAAGCGTTTCACCATCTCGAGGGGTGTCCGTGTCTGAGCCCAACGAAGTCTCCGGCGTCGAGATCGAGCTGGAGCACGTCACCAAGCGTTATTCCGGAACCCGTGCCCCGGCGGTGGACGACTTCTCCATGGTCGTGCCCGCGGGCAAGATCGTCGTGTTCGTCGGCCCCTCGGGCTGTGGCAAGACCACCACGATGCGGATGATCAACCGGCTGGTCCAGCCCACTTCCGGGCGGATCACCATCGGCGGCGACGACGCGCTGAAGCTGGACGTGGACACGCTGCGCCGCCGGATCGGCTACGCCATCCAGCAGGCCGGGCTGTTCCCGCATTTCACCGTGGCGCAGAACATCGGCGTGGTGCCGGGGTTGCTCGGCTGGGAGAAAAAGAAGGTCGCCGACCGGGTCGAGGAGATGATGGACCTGGTCGGGCTCGACCCGGCCGATTTCCGCGACCGCTACCCGCGCCAGCTTTCCGGTGGCCAGCAGCAGCGGGTCGGGGTGGCCCGCGCGCTCGCGGCGGACCCGCCGGTGCTGCTGATGGACGAGCCGTTCGGCGCGGTCGACCCGATCACCCGTGGCAACCTGCAGGACGAGCTGCTGCGGCTGCAGACCGAGCTGCGCAAGACGATCGTGTTCGTCACGCACGACTTCGACGAGGCGGTGAAGCTCGGCGACAAGATCGCGGTGCTCGGCGACCAGTCGAGGATCCTGCAGTACGACACGCCGGAGTCGATCCTGGCGAACCCGGCTGACGACACGGTGGCCGGGTTCGTCGGCGCCGGTGCCTCGCTCAAGCAGCTGACTCTGCTGCGGGTGCGCGACGTCGAGTTGCAGCAGGACGCGCTCACCACGAGCGTCAACGAGTCCCCGGCCGACGTGCGCGAGAAGCTTTCCACCCAGCGCAAGCAGTTCGCGCTGGTGCTCGACCACCGGCGGCGGCCGATCCGCTGGGTGCATGTGCGTGACCTGACCAAGGCCACGTCGCTGGGTGCGGCCGGACGGCCGCTGCGTGACCTCGTCAGCGTGCAGTCGACCCTGCAGGACGCGCTGGAGGCGATGCTCGCCGAGGGTGGTTCGGTGCCGGTCACCGGTTCCCGTGGCGAGTACGCCGGCACGATCAAGCTGGAGACGGTCATCGCGACCATCCAGCAGCTGCGCGAGGACCACTCGGACGACCACTCGGACGACCACTCGGACGACCAAGAGGCCGCCGGCGAAGGGGTTTCCGCATGACCGCGACCGTCGACGCCGGGTTCAGCACCGAATCCGGTTCCCGGCGCGCCGAGCGCGTCCGGTTGCTGGCCCAGCCCGCCGCGGTCGTGCTGATCGTCGCGGTCACCCTGATCTGGGTCTTCGCCAGCGGGCTGACCGCCACCGAGAAGGAGACGCTGAACGCGTCCTCGCTGCTCACCGCGTTGCGTGACCACGTGGCGATGACGGTCGTGGTGATCGCGATCGTGATCCTGGTGGCGGTGCCGCTCGGGGTGATGGTGACCCGGCCGTGGGCGCGCTGGCTGGCGCCGGTCTTCCTGGCCGTGGCGAACATCGGGCAGGCCGCTCCGGCGCTCGGTGTGCTGGTGCTGTGGTTCATCGTCACCGGGGCGACCGGCGGGCTGTGGGTGGCCGCGCTGCCGCTGGCCTTCTACTCGCTGCTCCCGGTGCTGCGCAACACCATGGTCGGGCTCCAGCAGGTGGACCCGTCGCTGGTGGACGCGGGCCGCGGGATCGGCATGTCCACCTCGAAGGTGCTTTGGCGGGTGGAGTTCCCGCTGGCCATCCCGCTGATCCTGGCCGGCCTGCGCACCTCGCTGGTGCTGGCGGTGGGCACCGCGACCTTCGGCATGTTCGTCAACGCGGGTGGTTTCGGGTTGCTCATCGACACCGGCTACAAGCTCAACCTGACCAAGGTGCTGATCACCGGTTCGGTGCTGGCCGTCGCGCTGGCCCTGCTGGTCGACTGGCTGGGCGCGGTGGCCGAACAGTTCTTCGGACCGAAGGGGTTGCGCTGATGAAGGTGCTCCGGAAAGCCGGCGCCCTGTTCGGCGCCGCAGCGCTCGCCGTGACGCTTTCGGCGTGCGGGCTCGACCTGAACACCGCGCTGCCCTACTCCATCAAGCCAGGTTCCATCCAGCCGATCCCCCAGTTGCAGGGACAGCGGGTGGTGGTCGGGTCGAAGGACTTCACGGAGAACATCCTGCTCGGCTACATGGCCGAGATGGCCTTGTCCGCGGCCGGGGCGGACGTGGTCGACCTGACCGACATCAAGGGCTCGAACTCGTCGCGGCAGGCCCTGCTGAACGGGCAGAGCGACCTGGCCTGGGAGTACACCGGCACCGGCTGGATCAACTACCAGGGTAATGAGCTGCCGGTGCCCGGCGGGGAGAAGGCGCAGTACGAGGCGACCGCGAAGGCGGACGCGGAGAAGTTCGGCATCACCTGGCTGAACTACTCGCCGCTCAACGACCAGTACGCCTTCGCCACCACCGAGGCCTACGCCGCGAAGAACAACCTGAAGACCACCACGGACCTGGCGAACTTCCTCAAGTCGAATCCGGACCAGGCGCGGTTCTGCCTGGAGACGGAGTTCACCAGCCGGCAGGACGGGTTCCCGGCCGCGGTCAAGGCCTACGGCTTCCAGCAGCCGAAGATCGAGAACTTCGGTATCGGCACCATCTACTCCGCGGTCGCGAACGGGACCTGCCCGGTCGGTGAGGTGTTCACCACCGACGGCCGGATCTCCGGGCTCAACCTGCGGGTGCTCGAGGACGACAAGAAGGCGTTCCCGCAGTACAACGCCGCGGTGACGTTGCGGACCGACTTCCTGAACCAGCATCCGCAGCTGCGCGGCCCGCTGGAGAAGGTGACCGCGGCGATCGACAACAAGCAGATGGTCGAGCTGTGCAAGCAGGTCGACGTGGAAGGCAAGGACGCCGGCACCGTCGCGCACGACTGGATGCTCTCCAAGGGCTTCATCAAGTAGCCCAAAGCTGTGAAGGGACCCTTCACGGACGTAGCGTCTGTGAAGGGTCCCTTCACAGCATTTCAGACTCCCAGCCGGTGCAGCAGCTGCTCCTCGAGGCGTTCCAGTTCGCCGTTCACCGCGCGGTGTGCGGCCTTGCGCCGTGCCGCGGGCATCCGCTCGGCAGCGCGCACGGTGGCCGACAGCTGCTCCAACGTGGACTGCGTCTCCTCGGTGAACTTCCGGTCCGCGTCCGTCGCCTTCGCCGACTTTCGCAGCTCGCCGAGCCCTTGCACCAGACCCGCGATCCGCGCGTGCAGCGCGGCGCCGCGGCCGGTGTACTCGCCGAGCTGATCCACCGCCACACCCATTTTCCGGGCCTGGTAGCGGTCGTACAGCTCACGCGCCGCGCCCGCCGCGCGGACCGCGTACGGCGCGACCACCGGGAGCACCGCCGGTCCGAGCACCTTGGCCACCGCGACCGCGTTCTTCGCCTTCTTCGGGGTGATCCGGGCTTCACCCACTTCGTGCTTGGCCTTGCGCGCCATGGCCCTACCTCCAACGCCGTGTCAGGCTCGAACTTACTGGTCCCGATGGTGGCGAGCATGTCGGCTCGCGGCGGATAGAGTGCTCGGCATGGGAGACGAGGTGCTGCTCGACGCGGGCGCGGTCAGCCGATGCCGTCGCCGGGTGCATCTGGAGCACGATCCGGCCATGCGCGAGGTGCCGCTGCCGCCTCCGGATCCCACTACCCAGCAACGGATCGAAGACGCCACCGCGCATCGCGAGGCGATCGCCGGGCAGCTGGCCGAGGCCGCGGGGCCGGAGGCGACCTGGGTGCACATCCCGCGGGTGCTGCCCGCGGCGGAACGCGTGCAGCGCACCGAGGCGGCGTTCGAGGACAAGGCGGACTACATCTGGGGCGCGCTGTTCCCCGCCGATCCGGTGGGGCATCGCAGGGGCGGGGTGGATCTGCTCGTGCGCACCGAGGACGGCTACGTCCCGGTGCTCGTGGTGCGGCACCGGATCACCGACCGCGGACAGGGTGCCTCGACCACCGCTCTCACCGACCTCGACCCGGCGCACCGCAGGCCGGACGAGGCGCGCAAGGTCCGTTCGCAGCCGCGGGACCAGCTACGGCTCGCACACCTGCGCCGGATCCTGCAGACCCACGGGAAGGCCGAGCCCGGCCGCGCGGTCGGCGGTGTGATCGGGCTGGACGCCGATGTGGTGGTGTGGCACGACCTCACCGCGGGCACCTGGCCGGGCGGGCGCACCGCGCTGGACGAGTACGACGCCCGGTTCGCCGACCGGATCGCGGTGGCCACCGCGGCCGCGACCGGTGCCGAGCCGCTGGCCGAACCGTCCCGGGTGCTGGAGTGCCGCCGGTGCCCGTTCTGGCCGACCTGCGAGGTCGCGCTCACCGAAGCGCGCGACGTGAGCCTGGTGGTGCGCGGTGAGGATGCGGGGGAGCTGCGTCGCGCCGGGGTGTCCACTGTGGACCAGTTGGCCGCGCTCGACCCGGCCGCCGAACCGCCGTCGATGAACTGGACCGGGGGCACCTTCACCGACGCGATCATGCTCGGCCGGGCGTGGCTGGCCGAGCTGACCGTGGTCCGCCGCACGCCCGAGGTCCGGGTGCCGCGAGCGGACGTGGAAGTCGACGTGGACATGGAGAGTTTCGGCGACTCCGGGGCCTATCTCTGGGGTACCTGGCTGTCCGGGGTGGATCTGGGCGTGCCGCGGGGTTACCGCGCCTTCGTCACCTGGGAGCCGCTGCCGACCGCCGACGAGGCGCGCTCCTTCGCGGAGTTCTGGACCTGGTTCACCGACCTGCGCGAGCGCACGCACGCGGCCGGGCTGACCTTCCGTGCCTACTGCTACAACGCCCTCGCGGAGAACCGCTGGCTGTTCGGCTCGGCGGAACGCTTCGGCGAGTACCCGGGGATTCCCGCCAAGGCGGCCATCCAGTCCTTTGTGGATTCCGACGAGTGGGTGGACCTGTTCCGCAGCGTCACCGACCAGTTCCTGTGTTCCCGCGGCAAGGGCCTCAAGGTGATCGCCCCGGTGGCCGGCTTCACCTGGCGGGATCCGGAGGCGGGCGGCGAGGCCTCCATGCGCTGGTACCGCGACGCGGTGGGCATGGACGGTGCGGTGCCGGACGAGACCCAGCGCACCCGCCTGCTGCGCTACAACGAGGACGACGTCCTGGCCACCCGGGCGCTGCGCGAGTGGATGACTGCCCGCGCGAACGCCGAAGTCCCCTACATGCTCGACCTCTGAAAGCTGTGAAGGGACCCTTCACGGACGCAGCGTCCGTGAAGGGTCCCTTCACAGCCTTGATTGCGAGGGGTCAGCGGGGCGCCATCCGCAGCGAGCCGTCCATTCGGATCACTTCGCCGTTGAGGTAGTCGTGGTCGATCAAGGAGAGCGCGAGTTGCGCGTACTCGTCCGGGCGGGCCAGGCGCTTCGGGAAGGGCACTCCGGCGGCCAGCCCGGCCCGGAATTCGTCGCTCACCGTGGCGAGCATCGGCGTATCGACGATGCCGGGCGCGATGGTCAGCACGCGGATGCCGTGCGAGGCGAGGTCACGTGCGGCCGGCAGGGTCAGGCCGACGACGCCGCCCTTCGATGAGGAGTAAGCGACCTGCCCGATCTGCCCGTCGTAAGCGGCGACGGACGCGGTGTTGATGATGACGCCGCGGGCGTCGTCGGTCAGCGGTTCGGTCTTCGCGATCGCTTCCGCGGCGATGGTGAGCACGTTGAACGTGCCGACCAGGTTGATCTGGACGACCTTCGCGTACAGCGCGAGATCGTGGCGGCCCTTCTTCGACAGGATCCGCGCGGACGGGCCGATGCCGGCGCAGTTCACCACGGTGCGCAGCGGGACGCCGGAGCCGGCCGCGGTGTCGACCGCGGTCTGGATCTGGTCCGGGTCGGTGACGTCGGCCTCGACGTAGGTGACGCCGTCGACCTGCTCGGCCTGCTCGATCGACGCGGCGAGGTCGAGCGCGAACACTCGCGCGCCCTTGCCCGCCAGCGCCCGCGCAGTGGCTCCGCCCAGGCCCGAGGCACCGCCGGTGACCAGCGCTGCGGTATCGGTGATCTGCATTCTGTCTCCTCCAGTGCCAGGCCCCCGTCCAAGAGGTTAACGCTCGTTCGCACCGGGCAGACGTGTTCAGGCTCACCCGCATCTGGTCGCGAGGAGTATGCGGCCACGCCCACCTCCGTTAGTGCCCTGGTCAACTCCGGCTGTCACCTTCACGTCATGGGCGCTGCTCGGATCGTCGTGGTGGGGACCGGATACGTCGGATTGACCACGGGGGCATGTCTCGCGAGCCTCGGGCATCGCGTCACCTGCGTGGACGTCGACGAGGCGAAGGTGGCGCGGCTGTCGATGGGCCGGGTGGACATCCTCGAACCAGGGCTGGCCGATCTGGTCGAGCGTGGGCTGGCGAACGGGCGATTGTCCTTCGTCGTCGGCGCGCGGGCCGCGGTGCGCGAGGCGGAAGGGGTCTTCCTCTGCGTGCCGACCCCGATGGGCGCGGGCGGTTCCGCGGACCTGCGCGCGGTGGAGGCGGTGACCGCCGAAATCGGCGACGCGCTGCCCGCCGGCTGCGCGGTGATCACCAAGTCCACTGTGCCGGTCGGTACGGCCAAACGGATCCGCGCGATGATCGGGCGGCGCGACGTGCCGGTGGTGGCCAATCCGGAGTTCCTCCGCGAAGGCACCGCGGTGCGGGATTTCCTCAACCCGGACCGGATCGTGGTCGGCTCGGATTCGCCCACCGCGGCACGCTGGGTCGGCGAACTGTACGCCGATCTTGCCGCGCCGGTGGTGCTCGCCGATGCGGCCAGCGCGGAGCTGGTGAAGTACGCGGCCAACTGCTTCCTCGCGCTCAAGCTGTCCTATGTGAACTCGATGGCCGAGCTGTGCGAACGGCTCGGCGCGGACATCGACCTGGTCACCGAGGGGATGGGTTACGACCGGCGGATCGGCCGCACGTTCCTCAAGCCCGGCCCCGGCTGGGGTGGTTCCTGCCTGCCGAAGGACACCAGCGCGCTGGTCAAGGTCGCCGAGTCGGTCGACTACGACTTCCGGATGCTGACCTCGGCGATCGGCGAGAACATCGCGCAGCGTGACCGGGTGGTGGCCAAGATCGCCGGTGCCTGCGGCGGCACCCTGGCCGGCGCCCGGATCGGCGTGCTCGGCCTGGCCTTCAAGGCAGGCACCAACGATCTGCGAGATTCGCCCGCGCTGGCGGTGTCCTCTGTGCTCGGCGCCTTGGGCGCGGAGATCACCGCCTACGATCCCGCGGTCTCCGGCGGGATCGACGGGATGACCGTGGTGGACGACCCGTACCAGGTGGCCAAGGACGCGGATGTGGTCGTGGTGCTCACCGAATGGGCCGAGTTCCGCAACCTCGACTGGCTCGCCGTCGCCGAGGCGATGGAGGGCGACGACGTGGTGGACACCCGCAACCTGCTCGACCCACGGGTGATCCTGGACGCCGGGCTCTCCTGGCAGGGCATTGGCCGCCCGCGCGCGGCTAAGCGGCAGATCGCGTTCACCGCCGATGCGCTGTGAAGGGATGTCTTCACAGCCTCTGGGGCCAGGGTTCCGGCAAAGTCGGTGTAGAGGTCCGTGAAGGGACCCTTCACGGACTCTGAGTCTGTGAAGGGTCCCTTCACAGCTTTGGTCCCGGCGCGCGTTGATCGGCGACGAGGCGACTGGTGAGCTTCAGATCGGCAGCGAAGCCCAACCTCCACCGTCGGCGAGGATGGTGCGGACGCTTGCCGCGTGGTCGGCGAAACCGGCGAGGTCGGCGTGCAGCAACGCGGCGCGTTCCGCGTCCAGGGGAACGGTGTCGTCGCGCCAGAGTTCCAGCGTCCAGTTCGCGGCCAGGATCATCGAACGGACCAGGCCGGCCGCCGCGGCGTCGCCCGGTCCGCCGCCGCGGTGGTAGCCGTCCAGGATCTCGTCACAGGCGGCGAAGCACCGGTCCAGACCACGGACCGCCTCGGCGGGTGTGCCGTCCCAGTCCGCACCCGGCCAGGCGCAGGAGCCCAGCTCCAGCCACAAACGCCAGCCGGCGGCCAGTTCCGCGTCGTCGCGGGGCTTCCACTGCCCGGTCATCCCCCGAGTGTGCGCCCCGGCCGCAGGATTGCCGCCGCGGAGTTGACCGATCTCACTCGGCCGGCCGCTCCCAGAGCCAGAATTCGATGCCTTGATCGTCAACGCAGTCCGCGGTCTGCCCGTACGGGTGATGCTCCACTTCGCCTGCGGTACCACCGAGTTCGCGCACTTGCTCGCGTGCGGCAGCGAGATCGTCCACGGCGTACATCAGCTTCCAGCCGGTCTGCCGTCCAGGCCCGCCCCACAGGCCGCCGGTGAGGCCGTGGCCCTCGATGCCCCAGCCGCCGGGCACGCGTCCCGGCGAGAACTGCCAGCCGAGGACCGCGCCGTAGAACGCCTTGGCCTTCGCGTCGTCAGGCACCTGGAAGGTGAAGTAGATCGCTTCGCCGTGCTTTTCCCGCGGCGCGGCCTGCCCGACCAGCCAACGCTGGCCGTACGGGTCCTTGATCGTGCCGCCCAGGCCGTAGCCGCGATCTTCGACCGGGCGCAGCAGCTCCGCACCCAGCTCCACGGCCCGCTGCACGCTGCGCCGGACGTCTTCGACTTCGACGCGGATCAGTGCACCGCCTACGGGGGCCACGACGTTGCCCAGCTCCGGGAATTCCTCGGCGAACATCAGCACGCTGTCGCCGATGGCGAGTTCGACGTGCCCGATCCGGCCGTCGTCCATCACGATCGGTTCGCCCCGGCGGCGGGCATCGAAGACCGAGACGTAGAACTCGGCCGCCGCACGGGCGTCGGTCACCACCAGGTACGGCGTGAGCGCGCGCAGGGTGGTGGTGTCGGGAGTGGTACTGGTGGTCATTTCCGCTCCGTTCAGGATCAGGCGACGCAGGTCGTCCCGCAGCTCCTCGGCGAACGCCGGGTCGGGGTCGACCGGCGACGAGGGCAGCGCGAGTGCGTCGAACGGGTCAGTCATCGCGCCCCTCCTTCTCCTGGTAGCTGCGGCGGAACGCGGCTTTGGCCCGCGTCAGCAACGCCTCCGTCGCGGGTACGGTCCGGCCGAGGTGGGTGGCGACTTCGCCCACCCGAAGACCATCGACATAACGCAGGGTGAGCGCGGCCCGGTGCGGCACCGAAAGCGACGCGAGGACCTGCCTCGCCCGCAGCGCGTCGAGCCGTTCGTCCCACGGATCTTCGACGCTCACGTCCGGCACCAGCCGGAGCCCGCGTTGCTCTCGTTCGGTACGCCGCCAGTGGTCGGCCAGCTTGTGCCGGGCCACACCGATCAGCCACGCCGTGCTCACCACGGGCGCGTTCTCCTTGCGACAGGCGGCGACCGCGCCGAGGAACGCCTCCGAAGTCAGCTCCTCGGCCAGCGCGCGGTCGCCACAACGGGCGAGCAGGTAGCCGTAGACCTCCGGCAGCGCCTTCTCGTAAAGGCGCAGCAGCACGAAGGCCGGGTCTCCCTGTACCCGCGGTTCCGTCACATCCCTATCGTCGTCCGGGAACGGGTTTTCCGTCGGGTGAATTTTTACCGCGGGTCGGGCAGCTTCCGCGCCAGCGCGCTGATCAGCAGCGCCAGGCCCGCAAGAAGGCCGATGATCAGGACGAACGCACCTTCGTAACCGGCCGATCCGGGCACGCTCAGACTGGCGAACAGGCTGCCGAACACCGCGACACCCAGCGCCAGCGACGTCTGCTGGGTCGTGGTGAGCACCCCGCCGCCGACTCCGGCCAGGTCGGCGGGCACCTGGGATAGAACCACTCGGAACAGCGGGCTCGTCGTCATCCCGTTGCCGATCCCGATCAGCACCATGGCCGGTGCGAGTTGCCAGATCGACACGTCCGGCCAGGCCAGCAGCGTCGAGACGGCGAGTACCACCAGTCCGGCCGTCAGGATGAGCCCGCCGGTCGGCACGACTCTCCGCCCGAAGCGTGCGACGAGGCGACTGGTGAGCAGCGAAGTGACGAAGTACGCGACGGCCAGCGGCGTCAGGGCGAGCCCGGCGCCGAGCGGCCCGAGGTGCAAGCCGCTTTGCAGTGTCACCGCGTACACGAACATGAATGAACCGAACACGCCGAAGTACGGCACGGCCAGCGTCAACCCATGCCGTACGCCGGGCGTACGCAGCAACGCGGGAGGCAGGAGCGGACTACCGCCAGCGCGTTCGAGCCGGCTCTCTACGCGAGCGAAGCCGTAGACGGCGAATGGGAACAGCACCAGGAGCGCGATCGTCCACCACGGCCAGCCCAGTGCGCGACCTTCCATCAGCGGGATCAGCAGCGACAGCAGCGAGACGGCGAGCAACGACGTACCCCAGCGGTCCACACCCAGCGGGTTCGACGACCGGCTCTCCGGCACCGTGCGCCGGGCGAGCAGCAGCCCGGCGATTCCGATCGGCACGTTGACCAGGAAGATCGGCCGCCAGCTCGCACCCCACAGGTCGGCCGCGACGAGTAGCCCGCCGAGCAGCTGGCCGACCACCGTGCAGATGCCGCCGGTCGCGCCGAACATGCCGAGCGCGCGTGCCCGCCGTTCGCCCGTCGTGCCGGCCTGGATGATCGAGAGCACCTGCGGCAGCAGCATCGCCGACGCTGCTCCCTGCGCGGCCCTGGCCAGCACCAGCGTGCTGGCGTCCGGGGCGACTCCGCAGGCCAGCGAGGTGACCGTGAACAGCATGAGGCCGAGCAGGAACAGCCGCCTGCGCCCGAATGCGTCGCCAAGCCGGCCGCCGAGCACGAGGAGGACCGCGTACGCGATGCCGTAGGCGGCGACGACGAGTTCGAGCGTCGCGGTGGAGGCGTGCAGATCGGCGTCGATGGTGGGCAGTGCGACGTTGACGATGAAGAAGTCGATGATCGGGAGTGCCGCCCCCAGCAGCACGGTGACCAGGCCGGCTTGGGTGAGTCCCGGACTGGCAGGTGCCCCGGCGGCGACGGTGGCCGACGCCGGGGCCGCGGTGGAAGTCGTCATGACCACCACCTTCGGGGCATTCACAACCTGGTACCAGATGTGAGTTCATCCAGGTATCAGGAGTACCTGGTAACAGGGTCCCGGTTGTGTTTACCTGGTATTCGTGCCCAGCGCCGTCGAACCCGCCCTCCAGCACCGGCTCCGCCGGAGCGAGCTGGGTGCCTTCCTGCGGAGCCGTCGCGCGCGGATCACGCCGGAGCAGGTCGGCCTGCCGCTGTCCGGCCGGCGGCGCACGCCGGGCCTGCGCCGTGAGGAGGTCGCGCAGCTCGCCGGGGTCGGCGTCACCTGGTACACCTGGCTTGAACAAGGCCGGGACATCAATGCTTCCGAACAAGTCCTCGGTGCGATCTCCCGCACGTTGCGCCTCGATCCGCACGAGCACGTGCACCTGTTCACCCTCGCCGGCGCGCCGGAGCCGCCCACCGAGGAGAAGGAGTGCTCCGCGGTCACCGAGTCGATGCGGGCGATGATGACCAAGCTCGAACCGTTCCCGGTCACCATCCGCAACGCGCGCTGTGACCTGCTCGGCTACAACCGTGCGTACAACTGGCTGATGGGGGATGTGGACAGCATCCCGTTCGAGGACCGCAACACGCTCGTGCAGTGCCTGCTCAACCCGGAGCTGCGGGAACGGTTGCTGGACTGGGAGCAGAACGTGCCGAGGTCGGTCGCCTCCTTCCGGGCCGCGATGGCCGAGCACGTCGGCGAGCCCGCGTGGAAGGCGCTGGTCAAACGGCTCAAGGCGGAGTCGCCGATCTTCGCCGACCTGTGGAGCCGGCACGACGTGAACTCCGCGGCGATCCCGATCAAGCGCTACCGGCACCCGGAAGCCGGGCTGCTGACCTTCCGCTTCACCTACCTCTACACCGGCCGCCGCTCGGAAATCCTGATGTCCACCTACACCCCGGCGGACGAGGAGACCGCGGCGAAGCTGCCCGCGTCGTTCGACTGAGCCGCCCGGTACCGCGCCGGGCGTAGCGGAATTCCCCGCTTCCGAGCGGACGCGCGGGCCCGTTCCGGCGAGTAGTTTTCGCCTCATGCAGGACTGGTGGCGCGAGCGGAACCCGTGGTTCGGGCGGGTGTTCCGGACCCTCGTGGTGCTCGCCTTCGTGCTCGGTGCGACGAGTGCGACCGGTCGCTGGGACCGTTTCGGGCAGCCGCTGAGCTTGCTGGGCGCGGTGTGGCTCGCTGCGACCGTGCTCCTGTTGCTGCTCGTCCACCGGTATCCGTTGCCGGTCTTCGTGCTGACTGCGTTGTCGGCGGCTGTCTACTACGCATCGTCGGAACCCGGCGGCCCGGTCGTCGTGGTCCCCACGATCGCGTTGTTCATGCTGACCCGGAGGCGGGGGCCGGTGGTCGCGGGCAGCGTCGCCGCCGGGGTGCTGCTGGTCGGCTATGGCGTGCACGTGATCAGCAAGCAAACGTTTGCGATCAGTGTTTCGACCGGTTTCGTCGTGCTCTGGGCGGCGGCCGTGATCGGGATCGCCACGGCCGTGCGCTACCAGTTCGCCGCCGTCGCGGCACGTCGCGCGCAGGACACCGAACACCGGCACCGGCTCGCCGAGCAAGAACGGCTGCGGATCGCCCGCGAGGTACACGACGTGGTCGCACACAGCCTCGCCATGATCAACGTGCAGGCCGGTGTCGCCGCACACGTCGCGGACCGGCGTCCGGAGCAGGCGAAAGAGGCGTTGCTGAACATCAAATCGGCCAGCGCGTCGGCGCTCAAAGACCTGCGCGCCACGCTCGCCGTGCTCAGGTCGGGGGAGAACCGGGCGCCCGCGCCGAGCCTGGCGCAGATCGGCGAACTGCTCGACCACGCGCGTACGGCGGGCCTGACCGTGACGGTGCACGGCGAAGCCGGCGACCTGCCCGCGCCGGTCGACGGTGCGGCCTACCGCATCCTGCAGGAGTCGCTGACCAACGTCGTCCGGCACGCGGATGGCGCGCAGGAAGTGGACGTGCGGCTGGAGCGGCGGCCCGGCACGCTCGCGCTGACCGTGCGTGACGACGGCCGCGGCACAGATCAGCCGACTCCCGGACACGGCCTGCGCGGCATGCGGGAGCGGGCGTCCGCGCTCGGTGGCACGGTCGAGGCGGGCGTCACCCGACGAGGCTTCGAGGTTCGCGCCGAACTGCCCGTGGAAGGGGAGACATGACGATCCGCGTCGTACTGGCCGATGACCAGGCACTGGTCCGCGCCGGGTTCCGGGTCCTGCTGGAAACCGAGGACGGTTTCGAGGTCGCGGGCGAGGCGGGTGACGGCGAGCAGGCCGTGGCGCTCGCGCTGGAACATCGGCCGGACATCGTGGTGATGGACGTGCGGATGCCCGGCACCGACGGGCTGGAGGCCACCCGCCGGATCACCGGCCATCCCGAACTCTCCGAGGTGAAGGTGCTGGTGCTGACCACTTTCGACGTGGACGAGTACGTCTACGAGGCGTTGCGTGCGGGTGCCAGCGGCTTTCTGCTCAAGGACACCGAACCGGTCGAGCTGCTGCGGGCCTTGCGCGTGGTTGCCGACGGCGAGGCACTGCTCGCGCCGACGATCACCCGGCGGCTCATTACGGAATTCGTCGGCCGTCCCGAGCACCGGCGCGTGAACCCGTCCGCGGTGGCCGAGGTGACCGACCGGGAACGGGAGGTGCTGGCGCTGGTCGCGGGGGGCCTGTCGAACGACGAAATCGCCGCGCACCTGGTGATCTCCACCGCCACCGCACGCACCCACGTCAGCCGCATCATGACGAAGATCGGCGCCCGCGACCGGGCGCAACTGGTGGTGCTGGCCTACGAATCCGGCCTCGTCACCCCCCGGCGCGGCTGATTCGCACGCTTGAGCTAAGTCGTACGGGTGACTTGCGCCGTGTCAGTGAACGCCCTCCCCCCTTTGGACGCCTTACCGACAGAGCATCGGCACTCAGCGAGGTGTTCGGCGGAAGGAGTCCCGATGGCTTGGGAGGTCGTCCTCGTCGCCACGCTGGCCGTGGTTTTCCTGGTCAGGCTGGTGATGCAGCTCCGGCGGAGCTGACGGCCAGCGGGGCGGGGCCGGGCGGCGTCTCGGCGATTCGGCCACTCGGTCCGGTGCCTGGTCCGGCACGGGGCGTGCCCGGTGGGCGCCACCGGCCGGACGACTCCGCTGGTCACTGCGATGCATCGGCGGACGCCTGTCGTTCGGCGCGTGCTGTGGACGACGCGGGTTCTCCGCGATCCGGGGAAGTTCGGTGGTGACCTCGGTGTCCTCGACCGGTGCCTGCCGCGGCTCGGGTCCGGGCTCCGGTTTCGGTTCGTGCGCGGGTTCCGGGTTGGGCGGGGTTTTCGGTTTGTGCGAGAGCCGCCGGGCCAGCGCATGGCTCGGCCGTTCCACGAACCGGTAGCTGATCTCGACCACGCCGAACACCACCGGGATGACGATCAGCAGCGCGATCGGCAGCGGCACCGCCGGGCGAAGCAGCTGCAGCAGCACGAACGTGACCAGCATGTGCAGCAGATAGATCGAGTAGCTGCGCTCCGAAAGCGCGGTCCAGATCTTGCGCTGCTTCAGCTTGTCCTCGGCGAACATGCCCATCAGGAAGCAGATCACCGCGAACGCCATCGCGAGGTTGTACGAGGTGTCGACGCGGCCCACGTCGATGATGTCCGCCAGCACGTACAGCGACCAGGCGCAGCCGCCGAACAGCGCGCCGGTCCACAGCGGGATCCGCTTCGAGGTGGTGGCCCAGATCGTCTGCCCGATGATCATCACCGGCAGGTACGACACGTTCACCGCGAACAACGACCACGACGGGCCGAACTGCGAGCGGCTCATCAGCACCACGAAGATGAAGGTGAGCTCCACCGCGATGGCCAGCCACACCGAGCGCCGCAGCACCGGCAGCACGACCATCAGCAGCACGTAGAAGATGACCTCGATGATCATCGACCAGGCCACCGGGATCAGCACCACCTGCGGGAAGATCAGGTAGTTCACCAGCGAGGTGTTGGTCAGGATGGTGAGCGGGTTCAGGTCCTGCGATTGCCCGGTCGAGGGCGGATGCAGGCTCACCGCCATCAGCAACGCGGTCAGCAGCACCACGAACAGCATCGGCGCGTACACCCGGATGAGCCGGTTCAGCGCGAACCGCCCGGTGCCCTGCTTCAGCGCGATCGGTGTCACCACGAACCCGCTGACCAGGAAGAAGAACGGCACCGCGATCTGCCCGATGCCCTGTTTGGCCATGTGCATCGGATCGCTGGTGAGCGCTTCGATGAAGCTGATGTAGGGCGCGTCGTCGTGCTTGGCGAGCACCCACGGGTGCGCGATGTGGCTGTAGAACACGAGCAGCGCGCCGAGCCCACGGCCGATGTCGATGAAGACGATCCGCGTCTTCTTCGGTTCGGCGGGAAGCTGCTCGGCCGGCACGGCAGAGGACTGCTCGGCCAGCGCGACCACCCCCGTTTTCCGGCCTGGCACTGCGAGCAGAGTAGCGCCTCGCCGCCGGCCGGTGGACGACTCCCCGGAAATACCCGGAACGTGCGACTGGGCACCGAACCCGGGCTGGCCTCGGAATATGCCCGCCGCAGGTACGATCGGGCCGCAATTCGTCCGTCACGCGATCAGTGCAGGAGTCGGGGGAGCGTGCCACAGTCCACTCTCGACGGCACCGTCGAACCCTTGTCCCCGTCCCGGCAGGCGTTGCCCGCCATTGGTCTCTACCTGCTCTTCCAGCTGGTCTCCTTCGGCCTGTTGTGGCTGATGAGCTGGAAGGCGGACGTCTCGCCTGGCCGGTTCCTCGACGATTTCGATGCCAACTGGTTCCTGTCCGTCGCGCAGCACGGGTACGACCAGCCGGTGCATGCCGGCCCGGGCGGTGCCCCGGCACAGAACAGCATGGTGTTCTTCCCGCTTTATCCGGCGCTCGTGGCAGTTCTCACCTTCGTCGGCATTCCGGCGTTGCCTGCCGGGATCGCCGTGTCGATGCTCGCCGGCTGTGCCGCGGCGTGGGGCCTGTACGTGCTGGGACGCGACTTCGCAGGCCCACGCGTCGGGTTGCTGATGGCAGTGCTGTGGTCGATCGGCCCTGGCTCCACAGCGCTGCACCTCGCGTACTCCGAAGCAGTGCTGATGGCGCTTGTGGCTTGGGCGCTTGTCGCCGTCGCGCGGCGACAGTGGTTGCTCGCGGGCGCGCTGGCGTTGTTCGCCGGGTTGACGAGAGCGAGCGCGGGAGCGTTGATCGCCGCAGTCGGTGTGGCGGCCCTGGTGGCCGTCTTCCGCGGTCGTGACGGCTGGCGACCGTGGGCGGGCGGGTTGCTCGCGCCGTTGGGGCTGCTCGGCTATCTCGCGTACGTCGGCATCCGCGCCGACCGCGTGGACGGCTGGTTCTGGCTGCAGAACGCCTGGCAGATGCACTTCGACTTCGGCGTCTTCACCTGGATTCAGGTGAAGGAAGGCCTGACGTCCGACCATTCCAGTTGGATCACCGTGACCGCGCTCATCGTGCTGATCGCCGTCGCGCTGCAACTGTGGACGTGGACAACGCGGCTGCCGCTGCCGTGGCAGATCTACGGCACGCTGACCGTCGTGATAGCGCTGTGCTCGTCGAACTACTTCCAGTCCCGCGCGCGGTTCCTGTTGCCCGCCTTCGTACTCACCGTGCCGTTGGCGCTGGTGCTGGCGAGGCTCTCGAACCGCGCCCTGGCCGTGCTACTACCCGCGACGGCCGTACTCAGCGGCTGGTACGGCGCGTACATGATGACCATCACGCACCTCGCGCCCTGACCGCATCCCTGCGTCCAAAGCGTCAGGGCGCCAGCCAGAGCGTGACGAACTTCTTCTCGTCCGCATTCGCCGCCGCGATCAGCGCTGCGTCGTCGAGGGTTTCCGCGGCGGGGCCTTCGTCGGTGACGATCTTCGGCGTGTAGCCCAGCGCGCGGTAGCCGACGAGCACCGCCGACGGGTCGTCGCCCAGCTCGGCGATCGCGCCCGGGTCGAACTCGCACACCACGTGCGGCCGGTCGCGACGCAGCACCTCGGTGAGGCCGCTGAGCGCACGGTGGTCGCGGCCCTGCAGGTCGACCTTCACCAGCCCGATCCGCTGCGCGGTCACCTCCGGCACCGTGTCCAGCCGTACGGCCGGCACCGCGACGCCCGGACCGTCTGCAGTCACCCGGTTGTCCCCGCTGTTGCCCGGCGTCGCCTGCGTGAGGTGGACGGTGCCAGGAGCGTCCCACGCGGCCGACTCGACCACGGTGACCTGCTCGGCCACGCTGGGCGGCAGGTTGACCGCCACGTTCCGGCGAAGGAACCCGGCGTTGACCGGGTCGGCCTCCACCGCGACCACTTTCGTCACGTCAGGAGTCGCCCGCAGCAGCCGAAGCGTGTGATACCCGACGTGTGCACCGACGTCCAGGAACGCGCCTTCGGCCAGCTTCGCCATCAGCTCGGCTTCGCTGTCCTCCCAGGACCGGTGGAACACGATCCACGGCAGCATGACCTCGTCCACCGGCATGAGCAGCGCGCCGACGTCGCACGGGACCACATCGGCTCCGCGCGGCACCGGGGCGTGCGACATCCGGGCCGCGTCCCGCATCGCGCCGACGTCGAGAGTTACCCGCTGAATGGCCTTCTCGTCCGCGTCGAGCCGTTCGTCGCGCGAAGTGAACATCTTGTGCACAGCGGCCGTGTTGGCTTCGATCTCGGAGCCGATACCGCCGTAACCCTCGCGAAGCTTCGCTACGTCGGTTTCGAGATTCCCCAGCGCCAGCTCGGTATCCGGCGCGCGCCGCTTCAGCTCGTCGACGGTGTCACGCAACGGCTCGAACCGTTTGAGCCGCTCGCTGACGCTCTCCGTGGCGGCTGCTGCGACATGCCGGCTCTCGGTGAGGTCGCGCTCCAGCCGTTCGACCCGGTCCAGCAACCGCCGGTTGCTCTCCTCCGTGGCCGACAGCAGCGCGCCCATCACGTTGCGCTGGTGCACGTCGTAGTGGTCGATCGCGCGAAGCACGGCCTTGCGCAGCGCGGGCGCCAACGGCAGCCGTGACGGCGTACTCGCCTCCGGCCGCCAGCGCAGCGCCTCGGTAGCTTCCTGCAGCGGCGTGAGCGGGTGCGCGGGTGGCGGAGTGGCCGCGGTGTGCCGCTTGTCCTGCCACGCGCGGTACGCCTGCTCCAGCTCCGTACGCATCCACTTGGCGGCAGCAGCCATCGAACGGTCGCGAAGAATTGCGCTTCGCGCGTTGCTGCCGCGCTTCGCGGCTTCGTCCGGATCGTCGGCGACCTGGCGCATCGCGGCCGCAGCCACGCCGAGATCGGGCTCGGCCCAGATGGCGCCCGCGTGATACGGGTGGCTGTCCGGACCCACCTCCACCAGCCGGTACGGCACCGGCCAGCCGGTGCTCGCGTCGAGGAACTCGGTGGTGCTTGAGTAGTCCGTGGAGATCACCGGCATCGCGCGCGCCATTGCTTCGGCGACAGTGAGCCCGAAGCCTTCACTACGGTGCAGCGACACGTAACAGGTGCTGCTCTCGTACAGCGCGTGCAGCTCGGCGACGCTGAGGTAGCGCTCTACCAGCTCGACACGCTCGTCGCTGCGTACCAGCGCGCGCAGCCGCTCGGCCGCGTTCGGATGCAGCTTCGCGTTGATCGCCTTGATCGTCAGCCGTACGTCGTCACGGCCGGGGAACGCCCGCTGGAACGCTTCGACGGCGCCCCATGGGTTCTTCCGCTCGGCCACGCTGTTGAAGTCGAAGGCGAACAGGAACCGCACCGGTTCGCCCTGCTCGCGAGCCGGCGGCGACGGCTCACCCGGATCGCGTACCGGCACCGGGATGGCCTTCACCGGGATCGGCGAATGCGCCGCGATCGCCCGGCGGCAGAACTCGCTGACCGTCCAGACCTCGTCGAGCATCCCGAACGCTTCGTGCTGCCACTGCGGGAAATCTTCGAGTTCCCAGGCCCACAGCCCGATCCGGTAGCGGCCCGCACCCACCTCGGGGTGGTTGGTGAGGATCGTGCGGGTCTGGTCCGCGTTCACCGCCAGCACGCTGATCGGGAACCGCGGATCGCCGACCGTGGCGGGCCGCTCGATGCCCGTGCGGTTCGAGACCGCCTTCTCCTCCAGTACCGAAGCCACTGGCACGCCACCGGTCTCGATGGCCTCCAGCACGATCCGGCCCATCTCCCCGAGCCCCAGCTCCGCGGTGAGGTAGCCGAGCAGGTTCACACCGAATTCGTCCTGCGGCGGATGGGTGACGACCGGTTCGCCGGGCAGCGCCCACTCGGGCAGCCCGGCCTCGGTCACGCCGGAACCGGTGCACCAGTGACGGAAGTTCTCCGCGTCGTCGCTGTACGGGTGCGGGAATGCCATCTGCAGATCGATCCGCGACGACCAGATCGCGTGCGTGAGCCGGTTCAGCCCGGCCGCGGCCTGCGCTTGGTCCTCGGGGGTGGCCAGCCATTCCCGTAGCGCCTGGCCGCCGTCCTCGGCGTACGCGTGCGGCGGCGCAGGCTTGTTCTTGCGCTCGGCCTTGATCCAGCCTTCGCGGAACACGCTTCGCGCCAGCTTCGGCACCGGCGTCCCGTCGCGGAAGTCCTTGAAGCCGTACGGGATCGAGTCGAGCGATTCCGCGTACCCCGCTTCGCGCAGCTTCGCGCCGTACGCGTCGCAAATGGCGCGAAGATCATCGCTGTGCGACAGCAGGACGCGCGGCTTGCGCGCGCAGTGGAAGCTGAGCAGCCACGGCTTCTCCGGCCGGTAGCCGCTGTAATGGAAGAAGCGCAGCGTCGCGCCGCCCGCGGTGAGCACGCCGTCGGCTTCGCGCGCGATCGGACGCTCGTGCAGGTTCCAGTACGCGACGTCGTAACCCGGGTCGGTGACCACGTGGTGCCGGAACAGGGAAGGCACCTGATCCACCCACCGCTGGTCGGTGAACAGCTGCTGCTCGGGGGCGACGATCGCGTCGTGCCGCAGGCGTCCGGCCCAGAAATCCAGGAACGGCACCGCGCCCTGCCCGACCCCGATGAAGCCGAGGTTGAACATGCCGGTGCCCATGATCACCGCGTCGTCCGGCTCAAGACCGTCCTTCGGCAGCGGATGCAGGAAGTGCGGGGCGAGCACGATGTCGTGCGCCTGGGCCAGCTCGGCGACCTCACCGATTGACGAGAACACCTCGATGTCCGGGTCGAGGTAGATCGCCACCTCGGTCTCGGCGAGCAGCTCACGCAATAGGTACGGCTTGACCGCGGTGGCCAGCTCGGTGACCGAGTACGCGGTGGCCATCCGCAGGTAGTCGTCCTCGTCGATGCCGAACGCGGCAGGCCCGACGAGGTCCGCACCCGACTCGTCGTGGCGCGCTTCGCCGCGCGGCGCGTCGATCACCGCGATGACGAACCGATCCGCCGGATGCTGCTGGAGGTAGGAGCGGGCCAGCACTCGCGCGGCCGGCAGGTAGTTGCCGGCGACGATGGTGCAGGCGGTGGTACCCGGCTCAGGCATCGGCGGTCAGCACGGTCAGCTGCTGGTTCAGCGCGGTACCGAAATCGGTCTTCACCGAGGTGCTCTCCTGACCCGACACCTCGACCCGGACGATGACGTTGCCGTGCGAGTAGTGCCCGCGGACCTGGGCGGACTGGCCGTCCTTCGGGTCGATCGCGGTGGCCCGCACGCCGGGCTGGCTGCCGGTGAAGAGCTTCGCGCCGTTGGCGGTCTGCACCTGCTGCAGCTGCTCGGCCGCGTTCTTCGCGGCGGCCGGGGTGCTCGTCTGGGCGAGCAGCAGCGTGATGTTGTTGCCGTCCGGCAGGTGGTACACGACGAACTTGACCTTGCCCGCACCCGCGGTCTGGTAGGCCGAGATCTCTTTGTCGTTGAGGTACTTGAGCCCGTTGACCTGCGCGAACGACGAGATGTCGTCATGCATTTCGGCCACACCCGGCATACTGGCCACGGCCAGGGGGTCCGGCGGTTTAGGCGCCTGGGACGACTGCTGCGGCTGGGCCTCCCGCGGCTTGTCGCCGCCGCTGTCGCGCCCCCACAGCCAGTAGGCGCCGAACGCGATCGCGGCCAGCACCACCACGGCGCCGACGATCGCGCCGATTTTCTTGCCGTTGCCCTGCTTGGGCTTGTCGTTGAAGTACTCCGGGCCCTGGCCGGCCCACTCGTTGCCACCGCCGCCGGAGCCGAACGGCAGATCGCTGCCACCCCACGGCGGGGTCTGATCGGTCTCCGGCGCGTTCCACGGCTGCTGCGGTGCCTGCGGGAACCCGGCCGCGGGGGACATCGGCGCCTGCTGCTGGAACCCGCCCGGCGGCGAGTACGGCGGAGGCTGCTGGCCCGGCTGCACGTACTGGGTGCGCTCGTTCCCCTCGGCACCGGCCGAGGGCATCTGCCAGGACTGCACGGCCTGCGTGCGCTCGGCCGAGACATCGGCCGGGGGCTGCTGCTGCGGCAGGCCACCGGGAGGGCTGACCGGGGCGATCACCTGGGTCGAGTCCGCGCTCGACGGCTGCTGCGGGGCGGCGGGCTGGTCCTGCTGGCCGACGGCCGAGGACAGCACCTGATCACGGCGGATGCGGTAGTCGTCCGCGGACAGCCGCCCTGACGCGAGCTCCTCGTCCAGCCGGCGCAGCTCCTCCTGCCAGGACACCAGTGCCCCCCTTATCTGTCGGCATGGCGACATTTCGGCGCGTCACCGCGACCCGATGTGGGTGACGACGTGGTCATTGTGCACGGCCACGACCCCGCGTGACCTCGCGGGTCGCCTTCCGTCGTGGCGGCGGTTCAGCCGGCCGGCAGGGTCGCCGCGACCTGCGCCCGGATCTGTTCGATCCGCGAGCGCAGCGCCGCCGGGTCCCGGTCCAGCGGGGCCGACACACCGACGCCGACCGCGACCGATCCGGACGTGTACCAGTACGCGGTGACCTTCCCGGCGGGGCTGCTGCCGGTGTAGACGAGGTCGGTGGCCGCAGGCCCGAGCGGGCTGCTGTCGAACCCGCCGGTGACCAGGTTCTGCCGCAGCCCCTTCACCAGCTGCGCGGCCTGCGCCGGGGAAGCGGAGGGTACCGCGATCAGCAACGTGCCGCCGGGGTCGCCGGCGTAGGAGTGATAGACCAGCTCGTCCGCACCGGACGCGCGCATCAGGTCCGCGTCCGCCTGCGACACGGCCTTGACCTGCACGGCCTTGGCCAGGGCCATCGTGGAATTGTCCTGGCTCGGGGTACCGGGCAGCTTCGGCAGCTTGTCCTCAAGCGCGGCAGGCTGATTCGAGCTCGGCACCGGCGGCGGCGACACGTGATCGGCAGCATCCGGCGAGTCGGACTTGCTGCCGAAGTACCAGATGCCGCCCACGATCAACGCGAGCACCACCAGCACTCCGACCGACAGGAACAACCAGCTCGGCCGCGCCTTCTTCGACCGGGGATCCTCCTCCCACAGCCGCCGCAGCTCCGGCTGCCCGCCTACCGCGTCGAACTTGTCGGTCGGCTTCACGTCGGCCGGGCTGGGGGCAGTGGTCGTCGGTTCGGCACCGGGCTCGGTGCCCGATTCCCACTGCCGGCCCCGCGTTTTCCTGCTTCCGGCCTCGGCGGTCTGCGCGGCCTGTGGCTGATCCGGCTGGCCGGGCTGATTCGGCAGGTCCGGCTGCTCGGCTTGACCCTGCTTACCCTCGTGGTCCTGGTGACCGGCTTGGGTTTGCTGACCCGGCAAACCGGCTTGACCCTGCTGTCCGGCTTGGTCTTGCTGACTCGGCTGGCTGCCTTGGCCCGGTTGGATCGGCTGGCCGCCCAGGCCGCCCTTGCCCGGCATGCCTGCCGGAACGCCCTGACCTTGCGGACCGGGCTGTCCGTACTGACCGGGTTGATTCGGCGTGGCCTGTCCTGGCTCACCCGGTTGGGGCATCGCGGGATTGGCACTGGACCAGCCGGCCGTCCCCGCCGCATGCCACTGCACCGGAGGCGTGCCGTGCCAGGTCCCCCTGCTCGGATACCCACTCGGATCACCTGCCGCCGACGGCCCGCTCGACGCCCCACCGGGACCACTCGCCGGACGACCGGCCGCGGGCTCCGCCGCACCCCCGGCGACCGGACCGTTGCCCGCGGGGTTGCCCGGATTGCTGATGGATTCAGTGGGGGTCGGCTCGGCGAAGCTGCTGGCCGCGATACCTGCAGCCGCGCCCGCCGCGGGGACGGCCGCACCGGTCGCGGGGCTCTCTGGGCTGCCGGACGTTGGCCCGCCTGCAGCCGGGTTTCCCGCCGCACCGGTGGCTGGGCTGCTTGCGGAACCTGCGACGTACGGGCTCGCCGAATTACCTGCCGCCGCGACTGAACCGCCTGCGGAATCGATGGCGTGGGTGCTCGCCGCGCCGACCGCACCAGCTGCCGTAATGCCTGCGGAATCGACGGCCTGCGTGACCTCCGGATCACCAGCCGCGGTCTTGCCGGTACCACCCGCGGTATCGCCGGAATTCGTGACCGGCCCGCTGGCGGATTCACCAGCGCCCGGGTTGCCAGCGCCGCTACCCCCCGACCCGGAGGGACTGGTCGTGGTGCCCATCGAACCAGAGGCCGGACCGGCGGCCAGGCTCGCGGAGCCACTGGCCGAGCCGGTCGCGGATTCAACGGCAGCCGAGTTCCCCGAGCCGCTGCCCGCAGAACCACTCGCCGAGTCATCACCCGTCGCAGCACCGGCCGACGGCCGGCCCGGGATGCTCTCCGTCGGCTCCGAAGCGCCGGAAGTGTCCGGGGTCCAGGCCGGGTTCGGCTGCTGAGCCGAGCCGCCGCCCCACGGCGTGCCCGCTACAGAGTCGGTACCCGCTGACCACGCGGCACCGGGCGCGGTGTCCGGCGCCCACGGCGAACCAGGTGCGGCAGGGCCGGTGCCGGGGGACCAGGGTGCGCCCGCCACCGATGCAGGTCCCCCGGTCGAGCGCTGTGGGGACGCCACGGGCGAGGGGCCGGCACCCCCGGACGCCTCCGCGAGCAGATCGTCGCGGCGGTGCCGGTGTTCGGCGTGCCCGATGCGTCCTGCGGCCAGATCGGCATCCAGTCGCCGGAGCTCTTCCTGCCAGCTCATCACGCAACCCCCTGTCACCGGTTCGGGCGACAGTGTTCCACGTGCCCGGACCTGGGCAGGTTCCGGTCCGCTCATTCGGACGGCGCGATCGTTTCGCGCCGACGCGCGTGCCGTCCAGGGTGGGCGTTGCGTCCGTAGGATCGAGGTATGTCCTCCGCGCGCGGTGAACTGACCGCCCTGGCCGTGGACCGGCTGGCCGGCCTCGACGTCCCGTCCGGCGAGCTGGTGGCGGCCGGAGTGCGCGCGGTGGTCGAAGGCCTCGACTCGCCGTCGCTGCCCGAGCTGGCCGGCAGCGACCATCGGGACGCCGCCGCGCTCTTCACCCGCGTCGTCGACGAGCTGGACCTGGAGCTGCCGGCGGACGCGGAGACCGCGCGCTGGCAGCTGCTCGGCGAATGCCTCGGCAGCTTGGTCCGCGGCGACGTGTCGTTCGGCGAATCGACCGCCGTGTTCCACGATCTGGACCACCGCCTCGGCCGTCCGGAGGCGCTGACCGAACTCCGCCGCTGGATCGCGATGCTCGCCGTCTGGATCCAGACGGACGTCACGCCGGTCAGCTTCTGCGAGGAGCAGATCCGCCAGCTGCTCGCCGGATCGTGGCCGCCCATCACCCGTTAGGCGGCAAAAACTGTCGTACATATGTTCTAAAATTGGTCGTGTTCCGGGGAAACATCAGGTGTCCCATGACCGGAAGGCGGCCCGTCGCGGTCGTCGTTCGTCCGGCGGCAGCGCCGGCAGTACGAAGACCCGGCGCGCGCGGCGTTCAACTACTACCGCCGGGCGGCCAACGCGGTGCGCGCTCGCGTTGTGGCTGCTCACCGAGGGAATGCCGGCGCTGCTGCCGGGCGGCGAGGCGCTCGTGGTCGACGTGCGCCGGGCGAAGGAATTCACGTTGCCGACCAGTGCCCCGCAGCGGTTGCGGCCGTGGGCGTTCAGCGAGGCGTCCGCGTTCCTCACCCTCTGGTACGCGGCGTGAGGGCGCAGACCAGCGATTTCACCCGGTCGAGTGGCGGAACTACTGCGGCCCGGACGTGGACTGGACAATCCGGTCCCCGGAAACGAAGCTTTGCGCAGTTTCGAGCCCGGCGGATGACTTCGAGGTCGACAAGTGGACGCTGCTGCAGCCTGGGAACCGCTCTCCCGAGTGGTCGACGAACCTGCTTGGTACTGGGTTCACGAGAAGCTCGGCTTCTGGCCGAGCACCTTCGCGCACGACTGGCCGGGGTTTCGCGAGCCCGCGCCGTCGGCCACCTGGGATCTGTCCACGGGGGAGTACCTCCGGGATTCCGCGGAGTTCCGCCTCGGCCCGTACGCGGTCGAGGAGCACGACGTCGCGCGGATCGTGCTGGCCGCGCTGAAGGAGACCGTCGCACCGGACGAGTGGCTGTGGGTGCTGCACTGGCAGCACCAGTCGTTCAAGTTCTGGCCGCACCGGATGTCCGGCAGCGACACGTGGCCGGTGCCGGTGTTCCCCCGCGGCGACTACCACCTGTTCCTCGCCGGGGATTTCCGGTACGGCACGCTCGGCCACCCGTGGGAGCGCACGCTCTGCGTGTTCGGCGCCGAACTCCTGCCCGCCGTGGAGAAACACGGCGAAGGGGTGCTCAGCACGGTGCTCCGCCGCGACGGCAGGCCGTCGGCGCTGACCCGCTGATCTTGGCGCTGCTACCGTTTCCAGCGTGTTCGAATACCACGGCTGGGTGACCATCGCCACTACCGCGAGCGGCGACGACGACGCGGCGCTGCTGGAGCGTCTCGTCGACCGCGTGCACCGCACCCTCCGCGATGCCGGCACGCTCGATCTCGTCGACCTCCGGTGGAGTTCCGGGCTGCCGATGCTGCATCTCGGTGGTCTGGACAAGCACGGCGGCGCGATTTCGCCGGAGTTGCTGGAGACCTTCGCGAGGGTCGGTGAGCTGGCCCCCGGCTCGTACGGCCTGCTGCACGTGTGGGACGACCAGGATCCCGAGTGTGACAACGAGTTCCGGGTGTTCCGGATGGCCCGCGGCCAGGTCACCGAGCAACGCGACCCACATTTGACACCCGTCGCGCCAACCGTCCTGGATTCCTACGAGCTCTGAGCGATCGCCGTTGCCCGCCGCCCCCCGGCGGGCAAACGCCGTCCTGCGGTCAGCCGCGTGGCGTCTGCGGCCGGTGACCCGGCTCCTGGTGCGGTGGCTTCGGGAATTCCGGAGCGGGCAGATGCGCCGCCTCGTACCGTGACAACGTCAGGGGACCGGAGGTGTCCGGCACGGAGGCAGTCCGGATCCCACCGTCATCCCAAGATCTGGTTCGCCACCTCGACAGCGCTCCAAGACTCACTCCGCAAAGCCCACCGGCACTCCAAGATTGACCCGGCCACGTCACCGGCGCTCAAAGACCTGCGCAGTCAACTCACCATTCGGGATTGCGCTCCGCTACATCCTTACGCCCCCACCGCACCGCCGGGGCTCCGGGGGCTCGGCCCCCGGGCAATATGGCGAAGGGGCCACCCGTCCACAAGCCCACCGGCACTCCAAGATTGACCCGGCCACGTCACCGGCGCTCAAAGACCTGCGCAGTCAACTCACCATTCGGGATTGCGCTCCGCTACATCCCTACGCCCCCACCGCACCGCCGGGGCTCCGGGGGCTCGGCCCCCGGGCAATATGGCGAAGGGGCCACCCGTCCACGCTCCCCGTGGACACAGTGACCCCAGACCCTGAGCGGATGACGGGATTCGAACCCGCGACCCTCACCTTGGCAAGGTGATGCGCTACCAGCTGCGCTACATCCGCGTTAACCATGTGGTGCTCGGTGTTGAACACACTCTATACCGGGCGATGGCGGACACTTTCGGGGCCCCCGGGCGACGGGTCGACCTGCTGTGACGGGGTGGCGCGATTGTCACGTCGGGCGTACAAGGGGTGACGAGGGGCTGCTCTCTCCGTATGGTGTCCCCATTCGACCGAATGGTGAGTCCTTCGGGGAGGAGGTGCCTTGCCGGATGACCGAGCTGGGCACGGCGCCGCCACCAGCGGCCTCGGAATCCGATGAACAGGCACTCCTGAAGCGGCTCCGCGAGGGCGAGGACGCGGCGTTCGGGGAGCTGTTCGAACTCCATTCCGGGGCGGTCCGAAGACTCGCCGCGAGCCTGGCGGCGGATCGGTCCGAAGCCGAGGACATCACCGCGGAGACGTTTTTCCGGGTGCTGCAGGCGTTGCGTCGCGGTGCCGGGCCGCGCAACTACCTTCGCGCGTATCTGCTGACCGTCGCCCGCCGGGTCTCGTGGGAGTGGCACGGGGCGCGTCGTGATGTGCCGGTCAGCGATGACGAGCTGACTTTTCGCGCCGGTGCGGGCGCGGACACGCATGCGCATGCCGCCGAGCGCACCTTGATCACCACGGCGTTCACCAGCCTGCCCGAGCGGTGGCGCACGGTGTTGTGGCAGACCGAGGTGGAGGGTGAGCAGCCCGCCATGGTCGCGCCGAGTTTCGGGCTTTCCGCCAACGCCACCGCCGCGTTGGCGCGGCGGGCGCGGCAGGGGCTGCGCGCGGCGTACCTGCAGGCGCATCTTTCGGTGAATCGCGGGCCGGAGACCTGCCGTGCGGTGGTGGAGAAGCTGGGCGGGTTCACCGTCGGCAGCGTGACCGGCGCCGAGGCCGAGCGGATCAGGGCGCACCTGCTGGGTTGCGCGTCGTGCCGGGCGACGCAGGACGAATTGCGTGACGTGTGCTCGACGTTGCGGGCGCACGCGGAGGTGCTGGTGGTCGCGATGCCCGCGCTGATCGGCATCGGCAAGGCCGGCGGCGGGGTCGTGGCCGCGGTGAAGAGCCTGGTGTTCGGCTCGAAGATGAAGGTCGGGATGGCGCTGGCGTCGACTGTCGCGGCGGGCGCGGCCGGTGTCACTGCGGGGCCGTTGGTGTTCGGGTCCCGTCCGGTGGAGAACATCGGCCTCGGCGGCGGGGCGCCGGAGTTGGCGCTGCAACCGCCGTCACCGCGGCTGTCCCCGCAGGTCCGGCAAGGTCCACGGACCGTCACGGGGATGCTGCACGGCGCGGCTCGCGAGATGGGTCCGAAACGGGAGCCCGAGGGCGCGCACCTCGGTGCGAACGAGGTGCCGAGCCTGCCCACTCCGTTGACCTCGGTGCCCGCCGCGCCGTCCTCGTCGGTGCCCGATCCGGCACGGCGGGACGATCTGCCGGGCAGTTCGACGAAGGCCGCTCCACCCACCCGGAAAACGTCGACCGAGTCGCGATCGGACACCGATCCGTCCGGTTCGGTCACCACCGACAGCGTCCCGTCGATCGAATCGACTCAGCCCGTCCCGGGGCACACCGGTGCCACGAAGTCCTTCCCGCCGCCGAGTTCGGGTTACTTACCCTCGCCGGAGTCGTACCTGCCACCCTCGGTGACCAGCACGCCGACCGGTCCGAAGGCCGCGTTGTCGTCGCCCGGTGCCCGGAAAGACGTCACCGATTCGGCCGATTCCGTTCCGCACGCGAAGCCCTGAACAGCCAAAACCGGACGAAGCGGTGAACACGTTGCGTGAGCACCTCGCGCTGCACCGTGCGGGCACGGTAGCGTTGACCGAGCTTCAGCGTCGCCCGGGAGGCAACTGATGAACCGGCTGGTACGCGGCGAGGACGGCCGCGACTGGGTGGTCCGTGCCCAGATGGAATGGCGTGCCCCCGCCACCGCGGACGATTTCGAGCACGATGTGGCGGGCAGTTACGGTCCGGGGATCGCGATGATCGCGGTCACCTCGGTGCTCGCGGTGTCGCTGGTGGCGTGGACCCCGGATCAGGTGCGCGTGCCTGCCTGGGTGTACCTGGCGATCGTGCTGGTGATGCTGTTCTTCCCGCTGCGCTGGATCCTGCGCAGGCCGTGGACGGTGGTCGCGGAGACCGAGGGCGATGCGGCGGGTGAGCGGCCCTCGGAGCGCTGGGTGGGCACGATCCGCGGCATGTTCACGGTGTCCGGCGAGGTCAAGCGGATCTCCAGGACGATCCAGAAGCATTCGCTGCCGGACTTCGACGGGCCACTGCATCCGGTCGAATAGGCCTGGCCGGAACGCTCCCGGCGAGCGAGACTGGGGGCATGCCCGAGTTGCCCGAGGTCGAAGCGCTGGCCCACTACCTGCGGGAGAACGCGGTGGGCAGCACCGTTTTCCGGCTCGATGTGGCGTCGCTGAGCGTGCTGAAGACGGCGGATCCGCCCTATACCGCGCTGCACGGCCGTGAGATCACCGGCGCCACCCGGCACGGTAAACATCTGGACGTGGTGCTCGGCGAGCTGCATCTGGTGGTGCACCTGGCGCGGGCGGGCTGGCTGCGCTGGTCGGACGCGCTGGCCCCGGCACCGTTGAAGCCGGGGAAGGGCCCGATCTCGTTGCGGGTGCATCTGGAGTCGGCGTCCGGCCCGGGTTTCGACCTGACCGAGGCAGGCACGAAGAAGGGCCTGGCGGTGTGGGTCGTGCCCGACCCGTCGGCCGTGGCGAGCGTGGCCCGCTTGGGCCCGGATGCGCTGGCCGTGGACGCGCCGCAGCTGCGTGACCTGTTCGCGGGCAAGGGCACTCGGCTGAAGTGGGCGCTGACCGACCAGTCCCTGATCGCCGGTATCGGCAACGCGTATTCCGACGAGATCATGCATCGCGCGAAACTCTCCCCGTACGCGACGATCGGCAAACTGGACGAGGCCGCCCTGGAGGTGCTGGCCGAGGCGATCCACGAAATCGAATCGGACGCCGTCGCACGCTCGGTAGGCCAGAAGGCCGCCCGGCTCAAGGGCGAGAAGCGATCCGGCCTCCGGGTGCACGCTCGCACCGGCCTGCCCTGCCCGGTATGCGGCGACACCATCCGGGAGATCTCCTTCGCGGACAAGTCCTTCCAGTACTGCCCGACCTGCCAGACCGGCGGCAAACCGTTGGCGGACCGGCGAATGTCCCGCCTTCTGAAGTAGCCCGGTGAGGTGGCCCAGTCGAGGTGGGTTTCGGTGAAGTGGTCCGGGCGGGGGTGGTGCAGTGCTGCCCACCCCGCACCCACCAATGCACCACAACATCGCCACGAAACGACGGATCATCAACCCCATGCGCCCGGCATGCCCACGGAGCCTGAGCGTCGCTGCGAGCGCGATACACCCGACATCGGCCAGCAATCCCCCCCATGACCCTCACATCGAGACGTGCGCATGCCTCCAACATCCGCATGTCCACATCATCTGACGCCATCAGGCACACCGATATCCACTCCAACACCCAAGAGCACGCCCTTCGCGCCACGCCCGCGGCACCGCAACCCCCCGTCCGCAGTAACCAGGTCGTGAAGGTCCCTCTCGTTACTTGCGGACAGTCGTCGGCATCGGGACCGGGCCTCCGTCTGACGGTGACCCAGGGCCAGGTCAGTCACCCAGTCGGTGCAAGGTCCTCACGCTAACCGGGAGCGACGGTAGGGTTTGTCCACGCTCGGTCATCGCGCCTGGACAGCACCCGGGCAGAAAGTGGGAAGCAAACCTTGCACCCGGTCGGTCGAGCGCAGAGCATGGACGGCGTGTCCGCTTTCCCTCTCGCGCAGGTCGTGCCCTGGGCACTGGTCGGCATCCTGGTGATCGTGGTGCTGGCCCTCGTCTTCAAGGCGCGCCGGCCCAAGGGGGTCATCCAGGACGCGGTGCTGCAGGCCGTGCACCGGATGTCCAAGGCGACGCCGAACCTGCGGGCCGGGCTCGAAGAGGACGCGGCCAACCGGATGACCGCCGAGCTGCTGGAGGTGCTCGACTGTCTCGCCGTCGGGATCACCGACAGTGAGGGCACGCTGCTGTCCTGGGCCGGCGAGGCGACCGACCACTACCTCGACCTCGTGGAAGACGTCGGCACCGCGCTGCGCAAGCACCGCCGGGCCGTCGCCGATCACAACAAGATGCCGTGCAACCACCGCGGCACCTGCAAGATGAAGACCGCCGCGATCGTGCCGATTCTTGTCGAGGGCGAGGCGGAGGCGACGCTGATCGTGGTCGGCCGCACGCGCGACAAGCTGGTGCAGATGGCCGAAGCGGTCGGCCAGTTCGTCTGCACGCAGTTCGAGCTCGCGCGGCTGGAGGAATCGCGAAACCAGTTGCAGCAGGCGGAGATCAAGGCGCTGCGCGCGCAGATCTCACCGCACTTCGTCTACAACGCATTGAACACGATCTCCGCGCTCATCCGCACCGATCCCGAAGAGGCCCGCGAACTGCTGCAGGACTTCGCCGACTTCACCCGCTACTCGTTCCGCAGCTCCGGCATGTACACCACGCTCGCCGAGGAGCTGCGCAACATCGACCGCTACCTGACCATCGAGAACGCCCGGTTCGGCGGCCGGCTCGAGGTGCGGATGAAGATCGCGCCCGAGGTGCTCAGCGTCGTGGTGCCGTTTCTGATCATCCAGCCGCTGGTGGAGAACGCGGTCAAGCACGGGCTGGCCAGCAAGCCCAGCGGCGGATGCGTCACGGTGATCGCCGAGGACCGCGGCCAGGAGGCGGTGATCAGCGTCGAGGACGACGGCATCGGCATGGACCCGCGGCAGCTGACCGACCTGAAGAACGCGCACCGCACCGGTGCGCACGTCGGTCTCGGCAACATCAACCAGCGCATGCGCCAGGTGTTCGGCGAGGACTACGCGCTCACCGTGGACACCGCGCCCGGCGCCGGGATGAAGGTGACCCTGCGCGTGCCGAAGTTCAAGCTCGGGGTGCGGCCGAACATGCCGGACTACTCCGCGGACGTGCCACCGCAGCCCGCGCCGCAACCTCAGCCGCAGGCGGAGGAGGAGCACGACTCCGTGCACGGCTCGCGTTCGGGCATGCTGCCCACCCACTGAACTGGTTAGCCTTGGCAGATGAGCGTTGCCGACAAACTGACCGCCCGCCTGCCCGTGCTCGGTGATCGCGGCGAGCGCAAGGACGTGGTCGCCGTGGTGAAGCTGCACGGCGTGATCACCCCGACGCCGTCGCCCCTGGCCCGCGGCTCGATCAACCTGGCCGGGCTCGAATCGGCGCTCACCCGCGCGTTCGGCCACGAGCGGCTCAAGGCGGTCGCCCTGCAGATCAACTCGCCGGGTGGCGCGCCGACCCAGTCCGGCCTGGTCGCCGAGCGGATCCGCGGGCTGGCCGACGAGAAGAACGTGCCGGTGCTCGCCTTCGCCGAGGATCTCGCGGCCTCCGGCGGGTACTGGCTGGCCTGCGCGGCCGACGAGATCTTCGCGCACCGCACGTCCATGGTCGGCTCGATCGGCGTGATCAGCGGCGGGTTCGGGTTCACCGGGCTGCTGGAGCGATTCGGCATCGAGCGCAGGCTGCACACCGCGGGCGCGAACAAGTCCCGGCTCGACCCGTTCAGCCCGGAGAAGCCCGAAGACGTCGAGTGGCTGAAGAAAATGCACGGCCAGCTGCACGAACTCTTCGTCGCCTGGGTCCGGGAGCGCCGCGGCGAACGGCTCACCGACTCCGAGGATCTGTTCACCGGCGACGTCTGGCTCGGGCAGAAGGCCCTCGACCTCGGGTTGATCGACGGACTGGGCTCGCTGCGGCAGGTCATCGAGCAGCGGTACCCGGACGCGGAGATCGCCGTGGCGGAGCCCAAGAAACCACTGCTGGCCCGGCTCGGGCTGGGTGCGCCGGCGGCGGCGAGCGCGGTGCTCGACGCGGTGAGCACCAAGGCGGCGTGGTCGCGGTACGGCTTGTAGAGCCAGTCGGGGGCTGGACATTGCACTCGGCTGTCGGCAGGATGCATTTCACTGTGAGTGCTCACGAAGACACCCGGCAGCTCATCGTCCTCGCTGTGGACGATGAGCTGAAGGGGCTGGACGTATTGACCCACGGCCTGCAGAACAACCCGCACGTGCACCGGGTGTTCAGCGCCTCCGACGCCTCCGACGCGCTGCGGTTGTTCTCGCATGACGATCCGGAGCTGGTCGCTCGCCGGGCCCGTGGGCTGCCGACCGTCGACGCGGTCTTCGCGGACATCAACATGCCCGGGCTGTCCGGGATGGAGATGTCGCGGGTGATCGCCGCGATGAACCCGTCGCCGATCCTGGTCTTCGTCACCGGGAACGCGGAGGAGGCGGTGAACGCCTTCGACCTCGGCGCGGTCGACTACGTGCTCAAGCCGTTCCAGCAGGACCGGCTCGACCGGTCGGTCTCGCGGGTGCGCGAGAAGCTCGCAGCCTTGGCCGGTGCACCGGCCCCGGGCGCGGGCGCCGAGCCGGTGAAGAACGACGACGAGGTGATCCCGGTCGAGCTGGCCGGCACCACGAAGCTGATCCCGCGCTCCTCGGTGCGCTGGGTGGAGGCGCAGGGCGACTACGCGCGGCTGTTCACCACCGAGGGCAGCCACCTGGTCCGCATCCCGCTCGCCCAGCTGGAAGAACGCTGGGAGAAAGCCGGTTTCGTGCGGATCCACCGGTCCTTCCTGGTCGCGCTGCCGCTGATCACCGAGCTGCGGATGGGGCAGGGCGGCTACCAGGTGGTGATCGGCAACGAGGAGAAGGTCCTGCCGGTCAGCAGACGGCACACCCGCGCACTGAAGGACCGCCTGGTCGGCACCGGGCGGGGTGGCTAGCCCGTGGTGACCTCCTCCGAAGACCCCTACCACCGCCTGGCGAACGGCGTCCGCAAACCGGACCCGACGCTGGGCACGCGCCAGGAGGAGCGCGCGATCGTGGAGCCGGTGCCGCCGGCTCCGGAGCCGCTGCGGGCCGGGGAACCGGCGCATGTGCGGCCGAAACGGGAGCGGGTGGTGCTCGCCGACGCCCGGCAGGTCCCGGGTCGGATGCGGGGCCGGATCGAACTGGAGGAGCAGACCAGCTGGGGAAAACGGCTGGTCGGCGACCTGGTGAAGGCCCAGCTGCGGACCTCGGTGCTGCTGGCGGTGCTGGTGGTCGGGGTGCTCGGCGCGCTGCCGGTGCTGTTCTTCCTGCTGCCCGGCTTCGCCCGGTTCACCGTGATCGGCATCCCGGTTCCGTGGATCCTGCTGGGGCTGCTGCCGTTTCCGTTCCTCTTCGCCGTCGGCCTCTGGTACAACCGGCTGGCCGAAGGGCACGAACGGGATTTCGTGGACATGATCGAGAACTGAGGCCCACCGGCGAAAAGTCCCCGGTGGCGGGGCATTGCCGAACCGGGTACTCGTGCGAGGATTCCAGCCGTGGAGCTGAACCCGTGGGCGGTGGCCGGCCTCGTGCTGGTCGCCTTGGTGACCTACTACCTCGGGCACCACTCGTCGCGTTCGGCCACCAGCACGCACGATTTCCTGGTCGCCCGGCGCACAGTGCGATCGCGCCGAAATGCCGCCGCCATCTCCGGTGAGTATCTGTCCGCGGCCTCTTTCCTCGGCGTCGCGGGCATCGTGCTCAAGGACGGGGCGGACGCCACCTGGTACCCGATCGGGTTCACCGCCGGCTATCTCGCGCTGATGCTGTTCGTCGCCGCGCCGCTGCGCCGGTCCGGCGCCTACACCCTGCCGGACTTCGTGGAGATGCGGCTCGGCTCGCTCGGCCTGCGCCGCTTCGCGACGGCGTTCGCGGTGTTCATCGGCATCCTCTACATGGTGCCCCAGCTGCAGGGCGCCGGGCTCACCCTCGGTGAGATCGTGCCGGGAGCGCCCGCCTGGGCCGGCGCAGTCGTGGTGACGGTGCTCGTCGGGGCGAACGTGATGTTCGGCGGGATGCGGGCGATCACCCTGGTGCAGGCATTCCAGTACTGGCTCAAGCTGTTCGCGATCGCCGTGCCGACTTTCGTGCTGTGCATGGTCTTCTTCGCCGGCGGCGGCCCAGCCGGGATGCGTTCGCTCGGCGCGCCGGCGCCGCCCGTCTTCCCGAAGGACACCACCGTCTCGGTCAAGACGAACGTGACGGTGAAGGTCAACACCGAGACCTACTTCTACGCCTACGGTGAGATCGACGACGGCCCGGCGCGCGGTGCGGCGCATTGGTCACCGGCCGTGCCGCACAAGGTCGCCTCGGGCACCACGCTGAAATTCGCCGCGGGCACGCCGGTGCCGGTCGTGAGTGACATACCAGCGACCAACGACACCTGGCTACATCCGGCATCTGGCAAGATCACTGACCTGCTGCAGACATATTCGCTCATCTTCGCGCTGTTCCTCGGCACCATGGGCCTGCCGCACGTGCTCGTGCGCTTCTATACGAACCCGGACGGCAGGTCCGCGCGTCGCACCACTGTGCACGTGCTGTTGCTACTGGGCCTGTTCTACTTGTTCCCGACGATGCTCGGTGCGCTCGCCCGGATGTACGTGCCGCAACTACTGGTCACCGGCGATACGGACGCCGCGGTGCTGATGCTCCCGAGTGCGCTGCTGCCCGGGTTGCCGGGTCAACTCCTCGGCGCAATCGTGGCGGCCGGGGCGTTCGCGGCCTTCCTGTCGAGTTCCTCGGGCCTGCTGATGAGCGTGGCCGGGGTGGTGTTCACCGATCTGCTGCCGGGCCGGATCCGGGATTTCCGGGTGGCCACGGTGCTCGTCGCGCTCTGCCCGCTCGCGCTGACCTTCCTGGTCCGCACCGAGGATCTCTCGCTCTCGATCGGGATTACGTTCGCGCTGGCCGCCTCGACGTTCAGCCCGTTGCTGCTGCTGGGCATCTGGTGGCGCAAACTCAGCTGGCCGGGCGCGATGGCCGGGATGATCGCCGGCGGTGGTTCGGTGCTCGCCGCGCTGATCTACGACACCGTGTGCGGATACACCGGGACGGTGCCGCCGTGGTGGACCGTGCAGCCCGCGCTGATCTCGGTGCCCGCCGCTTTCCTGGTGACCTATGTGGTGAGCAGGCTGACCCGGTCCGGACGGCCGGAGCTGGTGAACGACATCATGCTGCGGCTGCACGCACCGGATCCGCTCGGTCTGGTGCAGGACCGGGTGGTCGCGCGGTTCGGGCAGGTGGACGACAAGGCCCGCACCGGCCGGGGACGGCACCGCAAGGCGTAGCGCCGCCTCACCCGACCGGCGGTGGTAGCGGAGGTTACAGCGCTGTGAAGGTTCCCTTCACAGCCTTCCGGGTCAGGGTTCCGGCAAAGTCGGTGTAGAGGTCTGTGAAGGGACCCTTCACGGACTCTGAGTCTGTGAAGGTTCCCTTCACAGACCCGAAACCGGTCCGGCGCACGCCACGAGGTGGTCGCACACACCTCCGCATCGCCCACTGCCGGGTCCCCGACCGACTTTGCCGACACCCTGGAATCGGAGGCTGTGAAGGTTCCCTTCACAGCCTCCGGGTAGGGACGCGCGTCATCGGCTGGACGCGCCGGCCGGACGGTTGCGCGCGGAGCACGAGCGTTAGCGTTCCTCACACGCGCACAACGTCACGACATGGGAGCATGGAACTGTGGTGAGTCCCGCCGAACTGCCGACCTCCGAGGTCCGCGACCTGCCCAAAGACGGCCTGGCCCTGCTCGACGTCCGCGAGGACGACGAATGGGCCGCCGGGCACGCCCCGGCCGCATTGCACATCCCGCTCGGCGAACTCCCGTCGAGGGTGGGCGAGCTGGACAAGCTGCCCGAGGACCAGCCGGTGTACGTGATCTGCCGCAGTGGGGGCCGCTCGGCCCGCGCTGCGGCCTGGCTGAACGCCACCGGCTGGGACGCGGTCAACGTAGCCGGTGGCATGGGTGCCTGGGCCCGGGAAGGCCGCCACATGGTGGCCGAAAACCCCGATGCGACCCCCGAGGTCCTCTGACGGATGTCCTCGCCCTCTGAGCCCGGCAGAGCCCCCGACCCCGCCAACGGCGAGGCCGCGAGGCCGTTGAGCCCAGGTGGCGATGGTGCCGCCGGTCGTCCGCCGGCGTCCGGCGGCCCGTCCGCAGGTCGGCCGGATCTCGCCCACCCCGGCTTGCCGGGGCAGGCAGCTCCACAAACCGCCTACGCTGGGCGAGAAGATCACGTGACCGCTGCACGTGCGCCGATCACTGGGATGACGTCGTCATTCACCGAGTCACCTGGCTATCCGCACCCGTTCACGGCCGCGCCGCAGGGCCACGTGTACCGCTCCGCCGCCCCGCAGACGCCGCAGCGTCGGACGGCGGCCCGGTTGCGCTGGGTCGCCTCGCCGCCGCCGGGAGCGGTTCGTCTGCGCCGCGCGGTGCCAGTGACGCCGTACGCCGGCCCGCCGTCGTACCCGACGACGCCGCGCTGGGGATTCCCGAATCTCGTGTGGCGCCGGCCGACCACCGTGCCGGGGACGGCTTCCGGCAGGGTCCGGCCGATCGAGCGCATCCCGGTCCTCGCGCAGAGCCTCGCCACGATCCTCTGGACGTTCGCGGCTCTCGCGGTGATCGCTGCCGGGGCCGAGATCTGGCGTTATGTGCTCCTTGTGCAGAGCCGAAACTCCGCGCTGAACACGGACGTGGTCGCCTTTTCCGACGCGTTCGTCGTCACGGCGGGCCTGCTCACCACGATCATGTCGCTGCTGCCCGCGGGCCTGTCGGTCTGGTGGCTGCTGGTCGCCCGGCAGGCCGCTGCCGAACAGGCCGACGAGCGTCCGGCCCGTCCGGTCTGGCAGGTACTCGTCGGGATACTGGTGCCGCTCGCGAACCTGCCGCTCGCACTGTCGGTGGTCGGCGAATTGGAGCACAGCGTCCTGCGCCGCCCCCGCGACGAGCGTCCGAAGCCGAGCCGGCTGGTGCTGGTGTGGTGGGCCGTGTGGCTGGTGAACTGGGTCCTGCTCGCCGCGACGATCATCTGGCGCACCCACTCCGGTGTCCAGGCGATGGCCGACAGCGTGGTCCTGGTCGCGCTGACCGATCTGGCTGCGGCCGGCCTGGCGATCGCCACGGCACTGGTCATCCGCCGGCTTTCCCGCCTGCTGATCCCGATCGCCACGGACCGGCTGCGCGAGATGCGCGTCCTCAAGGTCGATGGGGCACCCGAGCCGCAGCTGCGCACCGCACGTCCGGTGGGTGCTGCGCGCTGAAGCCACTCCGTCAGACGGTCACCGGCAGCGTCCGCAAGCCTCGGATGACGAATTCCGGTCGCCGTTGCGGCATCGCGGCCAGGCGAAGTCCGGGCAGCCGGGTGGTCAGCGCGGTGAGCGCCGCGGCGATCTCGACCCTGGCCAGCGGCGCGCCGACGCAATAGTGGATTCCCATGCCGAAGCCGAGGTGCGCGTTCGGCGACCGGCCGATGTCCAGCCGGTCCGGCTCGTCGAACACCTTCGGATCCCGCGCCGCGGCGCCGAGCAGCGCGCCGATCTTCTCGTCCTTGGACACCCGGAAACCCGCGATCTCCACGTCTTCGGTCGCGGTGCGTTCGAACAGCTGGAGCGGCGCGTCGAAGCGGATCAGCTCTTCCACGGCCGAGTCGAGCAGCGCGGGCGCGGACTTCAGCCGCTCCCACTGGTCACGGTAAGTGAGCAAAGCCGTCACGCCGTTGCCGATCACGTTCACAGTCGCCTCGTGGCCCGCCATCAGCAGCAGGACCGCCGTCGCGACCACCTCGTCCGCGCTCAGCTCGCCGGCCGTCAGATCCCGCACGATGCCGCCAGGTCCGTTGCGCACGACGTCACGCAGGTAGTCGACGAATTCGGCGGCGGCCTGCTCGGCTTCGTCGCGCCCGAACTCCGGCAGGCCGTACTCGTACATCTTCACGATGGCGTTGCTCCAGGCCACGAGCTGCGGCCCGGCCTCGATCGGCACACCGAGCAGCTCCGCGATCACCGCTACCGGCAGCGGCTGCGCGAGATGTTCGAGCAGGTCGGCGCTTCCGTCCGCGGCGATCTTGCCGGCCAGCGTGTCCACCATGGACTCGGCGAGGTCGGTGACCATCGGCCGCAGCCGCTGCACGTGACCCCGGCCGAACTCGCCGGCAATCACCCGGCGTAACCGGGTGTGCGCTGGAGGTTCGTTCTCCAGGAGGGAATTGCGGTGCAGGAGGTTGAACGAGGCGAACCGCTCCAGCGGTTGGGCGTCGGTCCAGATCCGGCCGAGCCCGCGATGCCGTAGTACTGCCGCCGAGGCCGCGTGCGAAACCGCGATCGCCAGGTTCAGGCCTCCGTGGTGGTGTACGTCTGCTTCTGCGCGCAACGCGGCGAAGGCTGGGTACGGGTCGGCGAGGAACGCAGGATCGCGAGGGTCGAACACTGGCCGACTCTAACCCGCGCGCCTCCGTACGCGGCCGCTTCGATAGCGTCGGGCGTCGAAGCTTTGAGGAGGCTGCAGTGGGTAAGGGCGCGCGTAAGAAGGGTCCTAAGCAGGACCGCAAGCCGAAGGTGCGCGACGTCTTCGTCGGCCAGCCCTTCGAGGGCCTGGCGGCCGAACCGGAGCTGATCGCGCTACGCGAGTTCGTCCCGTCGGCCACGGCGAAGCTGACCCTCGCCGACGGCGGCGACGTTACTCTCGGCACGGTGCTGCCCATGGCCGCGGCGGCGTTCGTCCGGTCCGACGGGGAGCGTTACCTCGGGCTTCAGGTGCAGACTCGTTCGTCGGACATCAGCCGGGACCTCGGCCGTGCGCTGCGCTGGTTGCAGGATGCCGAGCCGGGCGCGGTGCTGTCCGTACCGGACACGACGACGCCGACCGACCCCGACGAGCACAGCCGGCTTCAGGACTTGCTCACGCCCAGCGCTGAGCTGGAAGTGGCCCTGCACACCGACTTCGGCTGGTGGCTCCCGGACGACGCGGACGCCAGCGGTGACGTCGCGGTCTCCCTCGAACGCGCCAACGCGGCGATCATGCCGACCGAACGGCTCGGCGCCGGCGCCTACTGGGTGCTCGCCGGGGAGAAGGCGCACCTGCGCTGGGTCCGGCCCGAACCGGAGAACCTGCTGCTGCAAGCGCTTGCACGCCTGTCCGCGGGCGGCACGCTCGGCCTCGGCGAGGGCACCCGCTACGCCGGTTCGTTCCGGGCGCACGGCCTGCTGGTTCCGGTCTGGGACCTCGACCCCGAGGCCCACGCACGCGAGTGGGCGGAGCCGAAGGACCAGCTCGGCGCCCGCCTCCAAGAGGCCCTCAAGTCGCTCGACGCCGAACCACTGAACGCCACCGAACGCCGGGCCCGCGACGGGTTGATCGGACGGCAGCTCACCATCCGCTGACCCCTCGGCCAGCTAAGCCGAACCGCCCCCCGGCTGGTCTGTGAAGGGACCTTCACGGACTCTGAGGCTGTGAAGGGTCCCTTCACAGCTTTTGCACCCGAAGTAATCGACGCCGTACGGAGTTGTCCACCGGTGGACAACTCGATGCGGGCAATGCGATGCGACGATTGGTCCGTGATCCTCCACATCTGCAGCCGGGACGAATGGGCGGCGGTGCCCGCCGGCGGCGAATATCGTGCGCCGTCCCTCGATGACGTCGGGTTCATCCACTGTTCAGACCCGGGCACCGCCGTTCTGCCAGCCAACCGGATCTACCGGGATCGCACCGATCTGGTGCTCCTCGAAATCGATCCAGCGCTGGTGCCTGCACCGGTCCGCTGGGAGGACGGCGCCCCGCCGCACCCGGACGGAATCTGGTTTCCGCACATTTACGGGCCCGTTCCGCGAAACGCTGTGGTCGCGGTCCACGATTTCCCAACTGAGCCGAACGGTTTGCGGAAGCTGCCCGCGTCGCTTTCGCTGCGCTGAGAGTCATCTCCAGTGTACGGAAAGTAATACGCGGGTGTGGACAACCTGCGGGGGCGCCCATGCGTGCTGAGGATGACGGGGAACCGCCGTCCGGCAAGGCCATCCGGGGAGGGGGCGATACGGTGACGGCAGCCGCATCGCTCGTCGCGGGTGGTGGCCAGGTGTGGACGGAGCGCGAGGTCGACGGGGCGCGGCAGGCCGACTTCGCCGACTTCGTGCGGGCCGCGCTGCCCGGCCTGCTCCGGTATGGCCACGCGCTGACCGGCAATCCGCACGACGCCGCGGACCTCGTCCAGACCGTGCTCGAAAAGATCGGCACCCGCTGGGCCAACGTCTACCAGAAGACCGGCGACCCGATCGCCTACGTGCGGCGGTCCATGGCGAACGCGCACGTCAGCCGGTGGAGACGGACGCGGCGGGAAAGTCTCGTCGCGGATCCGCCGGAGACCAGCCCGTGCGCGCCGAAGGATCCCTTCGAGCACGAGCCGTTGTGGCAGGCGCTGCGGAATCTGCCGCCACGGCAACGCACGGTGCTGGTGCTGCGTTACTACGAGGGACTGTCCGAAGTGGAGATTGCCGAGGCGCTGGGCATCAGCCAGGGGACGGTGAAAAGCCAGGCGAGCAAGGCGATCGCGTCGTTGCGGGGGAAGCTGGGGCAACAGGAAGGGAGCGAGGCGGGGTGACCGGACCCGAAGACGAGCTGGACCAGCGGCTGCGCACCCTCTTCGCCGACGAACGCCTCGCCGTCGAACCGGCCGATGACGCCACGTCGGTGATCGTGGCGGGTGTGGCCCGTCGCCGTCGTCACCGGCGGATGCTGAACGCGGCCGCGGGCGTGGTGTGCGTGCTCACGATCGGTGCCGGCGGCCTCGTCGCGTTCCAGCTGCGCACGCAGGACACCGGTGTCGCGGTGTCCGCCCCGCCGGCGGCGGCCAGTGGCGCGTCTGCGGCACCGACTTCATCGTCGGCACCCCCGTCGACCACGTCGAAGGAGCCCGAACCGTCGTCGTCGGCGGTCGCGGTGCCGCCTCCGTCAGCCGAGATGCACTCTTCGCTCGAACCGTCGAAGCCAGGGACGTCGAAGCCCTCGCCCGGCCGAACGACCGTCCCGGCGTTGTCCGGCGCGTTGGTGACAGCCAGCGGTCTCGGCGCTGTGCAACTGGGGATGAGCGAGCAACAGCTGGCGGACAAGGGCGTCACCCTCACACAGGTGAAGGAATCCTCGGGCTGCAAGTACTACGACGTCACCGGTGCAGGTGTTCCCGCGGCGACCGCGGTGGTGTCCTCCGGTAAAGGCGTGGTCGCGGTGAAGCCGGTCGGCGCCGCGCACACTCCGGAAGGCGTCGGCGACGGTTCGACGAAGGACGACGTCGCCGCCGCGTATCCCGGTACGTCGGAAGCCTCGGGCGCCCTGGTCTCTCCGACCGGCGATCAAGGCACCTACCGGTTCACCCTCAGCTCGAACGGGGCGGTGCAAAGCGTCGAGGTCCGCACGGCGGCGCAGTCCTGCCTGAACTGACCCCCGGCTCTGATCACCTGGCGTTACCATCTGGCGTGATCATCCGTCGTGTGGCCACCTGGCGCGACCACACTGCGATCACCTGCTCTGAGCATCCGATGCGGTCATCTGGTTGAACGTCCAGTGCGACCATCTGGTGTGGTCATCTGGTTTGAACGTCCGGCGTGACATCCCGTGTGGTCATCTGGTTTGAACATCCGGTGAGACCCCGGTGTGGCCATCTGGTCTGAGCATCCGGTGAGACCCCGGTGCGATCACCTGGTCTGGCCACCTGGCGTGCCCATCCCGTGCTGGGGATGGGCACGTCGGCTCGCCCCGGCCATCCCCAGAATCGCAGTGCGGCATCCACAGGTGGACAAATCCCGTCATGACAAGAGCCCGGGTTGTCCACATGTGGACAACCCGGGCTCCGGAGTCTGTGCTGCTTACAGTGCGCCACCGGCGACCGGGGGCATGGCGGCATCGGCGGCGCCGCTGTCGCCGACGGATTCGCGGTGCAGGAACTTCTCGATCTCGTACACGTTCTCACCCGCGCGGCGGGCGACGGTGAGCAGCGTGGACATCTGCGAGATCTCCTCCACCTGCTCCTTGAGGAACCACTGCGTGAACTGCTCGCTGATGTAGTCCTCCTCGGCCCGGGCGGCCCGCGCCATCGCCGAGATGTCCGCGGCCACCTCCTTCTCCTGCTCCAGGGCGAGTTCGATCAGCTCGATCGGCGCGGAGAACTCGTTGCGGACCTCGCTGGTGCCGGGGATCTCGACGTGGTGGTCGCGGTCGAGCATGTACTGGACGAGCGCCATCGCGTGATTACGCTCCTCCACCGACTGCTGGTAGAAGTGCTTCGCGAGCTGGGGCAGATCCTCGTTGTCGAACCAGACGGCCAGCGCGATGTACTGCTGGGCGGCGTTGAACTCGTTGTGGATCTGCGCCTGCAGCAGTTCGTAGAACTTCGAGCGGGGTTCTTTCTTCGTGACGGCCATGTCCATCACGGTACGACACGGAGCCATTGTTTTCCACTGTGATCTGGTGATCTCCACCCTATTAGGTTTACCATTCCTAATGAGCCACGGTGATTATTTCGGTTAGCCTTCCCTTAATGATTGAGGATTGATGAGGAAAGGCTAACTTGGGTGGTGCCGGTATCCCGCCGGACCGGACAGGACATGCACCGCGGCCCGCCCCGGCCGGAGCCGAGTTCGGAGCCGGTGATCGGCAGCACCTCGATGCCCGCCGCGGTCAGCCGCTCGTTGGTCTCCACGTTCCGTTCGTACCCTACGACCACGCCGGGCGCGAGTGCGAGTGTGTTGTTGCCGTCGTCCCATTGTTCGCGCTCGGCGGTGACCGGGTCGAGGCCGGTATCGATCACGCGCAGCCGTTCGATCCCCATTGCTTCGGCGGCCGCGTCGAGAAATGGCGCGGGGCCGGCTACTTTTACCCCGCCGTCGCCAGTCGGCCGGATAGTGAAAGCGGTGAGGGAATCGCGCGCGAGCGGATACATCACCACGGCGTCGGTATCGACCATTGTGCATACGGTGTCGAGATGCATTGTCGCGCGGGATTGTTCGATCGGCACCGCGACGACAGTATGTGCGAGACCGTCTGCGAAAACGGAGCGCGCCAATGATTCCGCGCCGGCCGGAGTGGTGCGTTCACCGACGCCGATGGCCAAAACTCCGGGCGCCAGCAGCATCACGTCGCCGCCCTCGATCGGTGCGGAATGCGCGCCGTACGCGCGTGCCGCATGCCGGAACCGCGGGTGGTAGGCGTACACGAGATCCAGCACCGCCGTCTCCCGCATCCGAGCGGGCATGGTCAGCGACGAGATGGCGACACGGTCTCCGATCCACGCTGACGAATCGCGCGTGAATAGCAGATTCGGCAGGGGGTCGACGGCGAAGTCGCGCGGGCCGTGCATCATCCGCACCAGCGACGCGCCTTCCGCCGAAGGCAGCTCCTCGAAGGTCATCCCGGCCATCAGCACTTCGGCGAGGCTGCGCGCGTCGACGCACGCCAGGTGCGACCTCAGCGAGTCCGCCAGATCGGTGCCCAGCCGGCGGTCGTCCACCGCCGCGTGCACGCCCGCGGCGTGCGCCCGGGGATCTTCGAGCGCGGTCCGGAGCGTGTCGGAGAGCAACAGGACCTCGACGCCGCGGCTGCGCAATACCTCGGCGAATGCGTCGTGCTCCTGCTGTGCCCGATCCACCCAGGGGATCGAGTCGAACAGCAGCTGGTCGTTGTTGCGCGGGGTCAGCCTTTTGAGCTCGTTACCCGGTCGGTGCAGCAGAACCGCACGGAGAGGCCCGACTTCGCTGTCCACTCGTGGTGGTGCTGTCATCTCGCTCACCAGGCGAGCCTAATGAGCGCGCGTCACGGGAGCCAGGAAACGTGGCCTTTCAACAGCGAATACCCGACGAAAGACACGATGTCGAACAGGGTGTGCGCGGCCACCAGCGGCCACAGCCGGTTGGTGCGCTGCCAGACCCGGCCGAAAACCAGTCCCATCACCAGGTTTCCGGCGAATCCGCCGAAGCCCTGGTAGAGGTGATACGACCCGCGCAGCACGGCCGCGCCGAGCAGCGAGGCGTTCTCGCGGACGCCGAGCTGGCGCAACCTGGTCAGCAGGTACCCGACGACGAGCACCTCCTCGGCGAACGCGTTGCCGAAGGCGGAGGCGGTCAGCGCGATCGGCCGCCACCAGCTGCTGTCCAAAGTGGAGGGCTGGACCGCCAGGCTGAAGCCGAGATGGTACGAGAGAAAGTACAGGCCGAGGCCGGGAATCCCGATCACCGCGGCGATACCGATCGTGACCAGGGTGTCGAAACGCGGGCTGCGGCGGTCGAGGCCGAGGTCGCGCAGCTTCACCCCGGCCCGCCAGAGCAGGTACAGGCCGAGCCCGCCCCAGCCGATCAGCTGCGCCGCGTTGAGCAGCTGCTGGAGCAGGTCCAGCAGGCTGGCCGCGGCCCGCGGGACGTTCAGCTGGGCCTGCTGCTGTGCCAGCGGGACCGGTCGGAGCAGAGAGTCCATAAGGGACAGCAGGCTGCGCGCCCCGGACAGGCCGAGGGTGATGCCGAAGACGAGCACCAGTTCGACCTTGATCGCCCGGCGCTGCCCGGGGTCGGTGACCTGCGCCGGGAAATCCGGCAGCGCGGGCCGAAGCCAGGAGCGCAGGCCCGATCGCTCTGTGGTGCTCATGACCGCACGCTACCGTCGGGTTATGCCGAGGACTATCGCCACCAACACGAAGGTCGAGCGGGCCGAACTCGTCGAGTTCCTCAAGTCCCGCCACCGCGCGATCCTGGTCACCACCCGCGCCGACGGCCGTCCGCAGCTGTCGCCGAACACCTGCGGGGTCGACGACCGGGGCCGGATCGTCATCGCGACCTACCCGAAGCGGGCGAAGGTCGTCAATCTCCGCCGCGAGCCGAAGGTCTCGGTGTGCGTGCTGTCCGATGAGTGGAACGGTCCGTGGGTCCAGGTGGACGGCACCGCGGAGGTGCTCGATCTCCCGGATTCGGTCGAGCCGCTGGTGGAGTACTTCCGCGCGATCTCGGGCGAGCACCCGGACTGGGACGAGTACCGCGAGGCCATGCGGACGCAGGGGAAGAGCCTGATCCGCATCACCATCGAACGCTGGGGGCCGTTGGCGACCGGTGGTTTCCCGCCGGAGCTTGGGGACGGCTGATCAGCCGCTGGAATGCCGGTGGTGCAGGAACGGGCAGCCGAGCAGACGGCGGAGTTCCGCAGCCAGCTGCGGAGGGCCTTCGACCGTCCGGGAGAACGCCAAGCGAACGTCGTGGTCGCCGGTCGCGGATTCGACGCGCAGACGCAGGCCGAAGCGGTCGAGGCCGAGCGGGCGGATGCGCCCGCCGTGCAGCTGCGGAGGCAGGTGGCGGGCGAGCTGGTCCACGACGTCGGGGTGGTCGCTTTCCAAGTGCCGCAACCACTCGGCCTCGTAATCGTGGAACGGGTCCGGTGGGGCCGCGCTGAACATGTGCGGGCGCAGCGAGTGCGTGCCCTCCGCGTCCGCCAGCACGAGGGACGCCGGGGTCAGCCGGAGCAGGGTGACGCCGTGGCCGACGTCGAGCAGCCGGTAGTCCGGTCGCTCGTCGGCGATCGCGATCGCGCGGGCCCGCGCCGAGACCGCGGTCAGTGGCCGGAGCCACCCGGTTATCCACAGCAGGCCGCGGATCGGTTCCCGCAGCGGTACCGGGGCGTGGTCGGCGAGCTCGACCATGACGGCGAGCTCGCCGCGCTGAGACTGCCGGGATGCCTGCACCATCGGGTGCTCATCCGGCAGAAGAATGCTGACGCTGCCGCTGTGGTGCACGTGATGCAACACGGGGGTCACACGTTCGACGTCGCAGCCGGCGCGTTCGACGGTCGGGATGATCGTCGCCGGACCGTTTCGCGTCGCGATCGTCTTGGCCCGCTCGGCGGGGTTCGGCGCGGGCGGGCGGCGGACGGATGTCGGGGCCTCGGTCACGGCTCACCTCCTACTTAGGTGAGCCTAACCTGACTATCCCGGTCTTGGGAAGGGTGGATCCCGAGGGGTTCACTCAGGGGGTACGAGCTGTGGTTGGGTCCGCCACGGGAGGCCTGGATGCCTGGCTTCGGGGCTCGCTGAGGGTGTCCGCAGAGCGAACGATTTTGTCCTCATGTCGTACGCTACTAGCGTGTCAGTCGTGTCAAGCGCTGTGGAACTCACGCCCCCCGGCCCTCGTGGAATTCCGCCCCTGTTCGCGCGGCTCGTCGATGACTCGGCGTTGTTCCCGCCCGCGGACGCCGCCATGCCCGACGCTCTCCGTGCGCACTTCGCTTCGCGCACCGGAGAACACGCGGGGGTGCTCGGAGTTTTCCTCTGCCAGGCTTCCCGGTTGCCCGAGTTGATCACCGAGCTGATCAAGATCAAGCCGAAGGAGCCGTTGCCGCTGTCCCTGATCATCGATACCGGCCTCGGCGGCGTGCCGAAGGCCATCTCGATCGTCGAGTCGCGCAGTGAGCTGCTGTCGCTGCGGATGGTGGAGATGCCCGCGCCGTCGGACGTCGACGAGGTGTGGCTGGAGCGGGTCTCGGAATTCGTGCCCGAGGACGTCATCCGGGTGGTCGAGCCGCGTCGCGGCGTCGGCTGGCTGGACGGCGTACGCAAGGTGATCGAGCACGGCAGCTGGCCGAAGATCCGCTGTGGCGGACAGGCGGGTGAGAACTTCCCCAGCGTGGACGAGGTCGCGGACTTCCTGTCGGTGGTCAGCGGCGCGCCCGGAGCGTCGTTCAAGGCGACGAACAGCCTGCACCGCGCGGTCCGGCACGTCGACCCGGATAGCGGCTTCACCCACCACGGCTTCCTCAACATCCTCGTCGCTGCCGCGCGCTGCCTGTCGGGCGGCGACGTGCGCGAAGCGCTGGAATCGACGGACGGTCAGTCGCTGGCCGACGAAGCACGCTCGTTGCCCGAGCCGGCTGCGAAGTCGGTTCGAGAGCTCTTCGCGTCGTACGCGGCGGCTTCGTTCGACGAGCCGGTAGCCGATCTGGGCGAACTCGAGCTGTTGTGAGCCGGGAGGGGTCGCTGACCCTCGATCGGGGGCTGGCGCTGTTGCAGGCGGTGGCCGACTCGGGAGATCAGGCGGCGACCATCTCCGAACTGGCGGTCACGATCGGTGCCAGCCGGGCAGCGGTGTACCGGCTGCTGGTTCCGTTGACCGAGCGTGGCCTGATCTGGCGCGACGGCGCGAAGGTGCGGTTGGGCATCGGCGTACTGCGTCTCGCCGGACAGGTGCTCCCTCAGCTTCGCGAAGCAGCTCGTCCGGTGCTTCGCGAGCTTGCGGAGGCTGTCGGTGCGACAGCGCACCTGACGGTGGCGCAGGGCGATCAGGCGCAGGCTGTCGCCGTGGTGGAGCCGTCTTGGACGAACTACCACGTTGCCTACCGCGTGGGCAGCCGTCACTCGCTCAACGTGGGCGCGGCAGGGCGTGCGATGGCGTTGCGACCTGGCGGCGACGGCTGGGTCAGCTCCACCGGCGAACTCGAAGCCGGTGCGTCGGGCGTGGCTGCGCCGGTCCGCGGCGTCGCTGGGCTACGCGCGAGCGTTGGCGTCGTCTCGTTGGAACAGTTCGACAGCAGCGTCGTCGGGCCGCGGGTCGTGGCCGCGGCGAAGAAGCTTGCCGAGGTACTGCGCGTCGAGGCTTAAGCCTTCCGGGAGACGGCGAGCAGTGGCCGCACCATGGTGAGTAGCAGCGCCAGGTCGACGGTGAACAGCAGGCGCTCGAACAGGCCGAGCGTCACCTCTTGCTGCGTCGGGTCGGTGAGCAGCGTCAGCACGAATCCGCCGAGAACCACTGCGACGCTCGCGAAGCTACCCAGGGCCAGACAGCGGATTGCCGTACGGCGCTGTTCCCACGGACAGGTCAACTGGCCGCGACGGGTGAGTAGCAAGGCGGCTGTCGGCAGTGCCAGGAATGCGGTGAGCGCGGCGACGTTGTGCAGCTGTCCGTCGAAGGTGCGCGCTTGTCCGTCTGGATCGACCGGGACCGTCGCACACACTGTGAGGCCCGCGCACCACACGCCAAGCAGCACGACGACGGCGGGGGAACGCCGTGCCCGCACCAGCCCGGCGAGCAGCGCGAGTGATCCCAGGGCGAGCGCTAGGCACATGGTGCCGAACAGCGGTGCCGCCGAGCGGTCGCCGAGCCGGCCGTAGACGTACTCGGACAGCGTCTGCCACACCGGGCTGACTTGCGTCGACAGCCGCAGGTGTAGGTCGGCTGCGATCACTACGGCGACACCAATACCCACGAGCGCGAGCCGGCCGTGTACGGGGGACACGGCCGTACGCGGGATCGCGGATGTCGGCACGGGTTGCTCCTCTGCGATCATGGCAAAGGGCAAGGCCCGGCTTCATCGCCGGTTCACCTTGCCCTCATCCATGGGTTGTGCAGAGGTTAGCTGCTGTTCCTGTGAAACCACCGTAGAGCGGTCACCACATCAACTGGGCCAACGCGAACACTGCGAAGCCGGCGAAGACGAACCCGGCGACGCGCTGGATCAGCTTCGGCCGGATCCGGCTGCGGATCTTGGCGCCGAGGAACACTGCGAGCCCGGCGACGGACACCAGCGCGACGAAGGCGCCCATGCCGACCGCGACGGGGTTGCCGATGCGCGCGACGAGGCCGGCTGTCGCAAGCTGTGAGGCGTCTCCCCACTCCGCTGCGAACAGCACTCCGAACGACGTCAGCGCGGAGCGGAGGAAGGACAGCTGGGTCGGGCCTGAGCGCGAAGCGTCTTCGCCTGCTTCGTCGCCTTCGCGGAAGCCTTCGCGCAGCAACATGAACGAGCCGATGCCGAACATCACAGCGACCAGCACTGAAACCAACGCGTCCGGAAGCAGGGTGAGCATACTGCCGAATGCGACCGCGATAACACATTGCAGAGCGAATGCCGCGCAGACCCCGGCGAATACCGGCCAGGCGCGGAATCGGGTCGTCAGCACCAGGGTGGCAACGAGCGTCTTGTCCGGCAGTTCGACAGCGAGGACCAGGCCGAACGCGCTGGCAAGCGCTATCAGAGCGGAAGACATGAGCGTGACACCCCCTTTCGCTGCAACGATAAAGGACGGGTTCAGAATGGGGCAAGCTGATGGGTTTCTCGAATTGCCGGATACGTCCGCGTGAATAGGCCGTGCAGGGCCGGCTGATTATTTTTTTCGGCGCACCGAATTCCGGAATCCGGGTGCGGTACGGTGCGGCCATGCCTGCTGACCACGTCGTCGTCCTCACGACGGTCGACTCCGAGGCCGCTGCCCGCACGCTCGCCGCAAGCGCGGTCGAGGCCCGGCTCGCCGCATGTGCCCAGATCGTCGGCCCGATCACCAGCGTTTTCCGGTGGGAGGGTGAGGTGCAGACCGGGACCGAGTGGCGGATCGAGTGCAAGACGCCGGCGGATCGGGCGGGTGCGCTGGAGGAGTTCCTCAACGTGCGCCACACCTACGACCTGCCCGAGGTGGTGGTCATGCCGATCAGCGGCGGCAGCCCGCGGTATCTGGGGTGGCTGGTGGACGAGACCCGCTGAGCCTCGCCACCTGATCGGGCGTATCTACGAGTTGTCCCCAACCGGTCCTGGTTGGGCACCACCCTGGGGTGGCGCCCTGGTCGGGCGACATGTCCGGGTTCTGCTGCGGATGGTGGTGCGGGACGTTGGTCCCGCACGGCTCAGGACGTGTTGAACTGGCTCGGGAACGGGCTCGCGCGCAGGATCGGACACGTGGATGTCCTGGAGCTCGCGCGGTGGCAGTTCGGCATCACCACCGTCTACCACTTCCTGATGGTCCCGCTGACCATCGGACTCTCGGTGCTTGTCGCGGCCATGCAGACCGCGTGGGTGCGCACCGGGAAATCGCGGCACCTCAAGATGACGAAGTTCTGGGGCAAGCTGCTGCTGATCAACTTCGCGATGGGCGTGGTCACCGGCATCGTGCAGGAGTTCCAGTTCGGCATGACCTGGAGCGCCTACTCGCGGTTCGTCGGCGATGTCTTCGGCGCGCCGCTGGCGATGGAGGGGCTGGTCGCCTTCTTCGTCGAGTCGACCTTCCTCGGCCTGTGGATATTCGGCTGGGACCGGCTGCCCAAGAAGGTGCACCTGGCGTGCGCGTGGGCGTTCTCGCTGGCGACGGTGGCCTCGGCCTACTTCATCCTGGCTGCGAATTCGTGGATGCAGCATCCGGTGGGTGTCGAATTCGTGAACGGCAAGCCGACGATGAACTCGATCGGCGCTGTACTCACGAATAACACCGCACTGGCTGCGATCCCGCACACGCTGGCCGGTGCCTTCTCGGTGGCGGCGGCGTTCCTGGTCGGGGTCGCCGGCTGGCACCTGTGGCGCAAGCGCACCGCGTCGGACGAGCACCGCGACGTGTGGCGTTCCTCGCTGCGGCTGGGTGGCTGGGTCGGGGTTGTCGCGTTCGCCGTGCTGGCGATCACCGGCGATACCCAGGGCAAACTGATGTTCGAGCAGCAGCCGATGAAGATGGCTTCGGCGGAAGCGTTGTGCCACACGGAAAAACCGGCGAGCTTCTCGATTCTCGCGATCGGCGACGTGGCGAACGCGAACTGCGAGGACGTCAAGACCTTCACCGTGCCGGCGTTGCTGTCGTTCCTCGCGCACAACGACTTCTCCACCGAGGTCAAGGGGGTGGAGAACCTCATCGGCGAGTACCAGGCGAAGTACGGCACGAACTATCCGAACGACCCGGATCTCGGCCCGCTGGCCGGAAAACCGATCGACTACGTGCCGAACCTGCCGGCGACCTACTGGGGATTCCGCGTGATGATCGGCTTCGGCGCGATCTCGGCCGGGATCGGCGTGCTGGCGCTGTGGCTCACCCGCCGCGGCCGGATCCCGGGCAACCGGTGGTTCCCGCTGCTCATGTTGGGCGGCATCGCGACCCCGTTCATCGGCAACAGCGCCGGCTGGATCTTCACCGAGATGGGTCGTCAGCCGTTCGTGGTCGCGCCCAACCCGACCGGCGTGGAGGGCATGTGGATGTTCACCGCGCAGGCGGTCTCGAAGCTGACCGCCGGTGAGGTGCTGACCTCACTGATCGCGCTGACCGCGCTTTACCTGGTCCTGGGCGTGGTCGAGCTGTACCTCATGCGCAAGTACGTCCGCGGCGGCGTCGACGCGGTCATGCCACCCACCTCGTCCTCCTCGAAGGAAGACTCCGATGACGATGCCCTTTCGTTCGCCTACTGACCCGGTGGGGTGGGGATGGGTGCGACCCACCTCACCGGCCACCTTCTCGATCGGGGCATTGCCGGGTCGGCCGGGTTTCGCCTCTGGTGCCGCCGCTGCTGGCTCCGATGGCGCCGCCGCTCCCAACGCAGCCCCCACCCGTCCCGGGGGACGGCCCCGCACCCAGTGTAGTCGGGTGATTGCTCTCACGGGTTACCCACAGCGAATCTGTGGACAACCTGCCGGGTTGTGGATAACTCCGTGCGACGTGGTTCGGGGAGGTGCTGGGCGATGACGCTCGAAACGGTCTGGTTCGCGATCATCGCGGTGTTCTGGCTGGGGTATCTGTTCCTCGAAGGGTTCGACTTCGGGGTGGGGATGCTGCTGCCGGTACTCGGCCGGAGCAACACCGAGCGGCGGGTCATGGTCAACACCATCGGCCCGGTCTGGGACGGAAACGAGGTCTGGCTGATCGTGGCCGCGGGGGCGACGTTCGCCGCGTTCCCCGGTTGGTATGCCTCGCTGTTCTCCGGGGCGTACCTTCCACTGCTGCTCGTTCTGCTCGCGCTGATCGGGCGCGGGGTCGCCTTCGAGTATCGCGGCAAGGTGGATTCCGAGCGCTGGCGCCGGACCTGGGACCGCGTGATCATGATCGGCTCCTGGGTGCCGCCGCTGGGAATCGGGCTCCTGCTGGCCACGACCGTGCTCGGGTTGCCGCTCGATCCGCAAGGCAACCGGGTGGGCTCGGCCTTCGAAGCGGTGCGGTGGGACACCCTGCTCGGCGCGCTCGCCGTGGTCGGGTTCTCGCTCGTGCACGGCGCGGCGTTCCTCACTCTCAAGACCACCGGCGAACTGCGTGCCCGCGCAAGGAAGCTGGCCATGCGGATACTGCCGATCGGGCTGCTGCCGATGCTCGCGTTCCTCATCGTCGTGCAGGCCCGCCAAGGTGCGCTGTGGACACTCATCTCACTTGTGGTCAGCGTCCTTGCCGGAGTCGTGGCCTGGCTGCGGCTGTACGCCGACCGGGACGGCCAGGCGTTCGCCGCGCTCGGGGTGCTGATCGCCGCGGCGGCGGTCACGTTCTTCGGGGCGCTGTACCCGGACGTCCTCCCGTCCACCGGTGACCCGGCGAACTCGCTGACCATCGCGCACGCGGCAGCCAGCCCGTACGCGCTGAAGGTGATCACCTGGGTCGGCGCGTTCGGTGCCCCGGTGGTGCTGATCTACCAGGGTTGGACCTATTGGGTGTTCCGCAAGCGCATTGGTGTGCAGCACATCCCGGCGGTGCACGCACCGTGACCACGCTTCCCGGCCGCGCACCCCTTTCCGCCACGTGGTCCACAGTGGACCCAGTGCGGCCGGGCAAGGGTCCGCTCGGCGCGCTCCCGGCACTCGGGCCGGCCGCGCGCCGAGCGCTGATCCTCGTTGCGCTGCTCTCGCTGCTGAATGCAGCTTTCGTTGTAGCGCAAGCAATTCTACTGGCCGACGTGCTCGCATCCATTGTCTCTTCCGGTACTGGGGGTCGTACCGTCCAGTTGGCCGCGCTGTTCGGGCTCGTCGCCGGACGAGCGTTGGCCGGCTGGGCGGTGCGCGTAGTGTCGGCCCGCGCCGCTGCCACGGCACAGCGGGACTTGCGTGCCCGCGTGGTGGACCACGCACTTAGTCTCGGCCCGGAATGGCTCGCCCGGCGCGGGCACGGCGAACTCACCACGCTCGTCACCCGCGGTCTCGACGCACTCGACGCCTACTTCCGTGAGTACCTCCCGGCGCTGATTACCGCTGCGGTGGTCCCTCTCGCTACCGGCGTGGCGATCCTGTGGACCGATTGGCCGTCCGCGGTGATCATCGCCGGCACTGTTCCGCTGTTGCCGTTTTTCGCCGTGCTGGTAGGGAAGTTCACCTCGGACCGGGTTTCCGGGGCGACGGATGCGGTGCACCGGATGTCCGGCCTCCTGCTCGAATTGGTGCGTGCGCTGCCGGTTCTCACGGCGTTCCGGCGGGCCGGCGCGCAGGCGGAGACCGTCCGGAAGCTGTCCGAACGCCACCGGCGTGCGACGTTGAAAACGTTACGAGTGGCGTTTTCCTCGGCTTTCGTGCTCGAACTGGCGGCCACGTTGTCGGTCGCGCTCGTCGCAGTGGTGATCGGTGTCCGGCTCGTGTCGGGATCGTTGCCGCTGGCTGTCGGGCTGGCCGTGCTGATCCTGGCACCCGAGTGCTACCAGCCGATCCGTGCGGTCGGCGCGGCGTTCCACGCGAGTGAGGACGGCGTGGAAGCGGTCCGCCGGGTGAGCGCGGTGCTCGCGGAACCGGCTCCGCCCGCGGGAAACCGGATCGCGCCCGAGGGATCGTTGGTCGTCGCGGACCTGAAAGTCGCTCGACGCCAGGGTTTTGCTCCCGACGGCGAGAGCTTTTCGGTACAGCGAGGGGAGATCGTGTGGTTGCGCGCGCCCAGCGGTGGCGGAAAATCGACCACTTTGGCGACGTTGCTGGGGTTCGTGCCGTCCTATGCCGGCTTGGTGCACATCGGCGGCGTTCCCCTTGCGGACGTCGATCTTGCACGGTGGCGCGCAGACGTCGCTTGGGTGCCGCAGTCGCCGGTCTTTACTGGCGGCACCGTGCGTGAAGAGCTGGCCGTCACCGGTGCAGACATCGGTGAAGTGCTCGCTGACCTGGGATTATCCGGCCTTGCGGACCGTGCGGTAGACCAGCTTTCTCTCGGCCAGCGGCAGCGCGTTGCAGTGGCACGGGCGCTGCTGCGAGTGCGTTCCGGGGCATGGCTGCTCTTGCTGGACGAGCCGACTGCGCACCTCGACGAAGCCAATGCCCGCCGGGTTCTCGACGCTGTGGACAAGGCGGTCGCGAACGGGGCAGCCGCGGTGATTGCCGCCCACGAACGGTCCACAGCCGTCACGGTTGTGGATGAAAAGCCGTTACGTGCTGTGGAAAACCCTGTGGATGAATTGCCAGGGCAGAAGCCGTTGCCGTGGCGGCTGGTGATGGATCGTCGATTGCTCGGCGGCGCTGTCCTCGGCGCGGTCGCCTTGCTGGCCGGAATCGCGCTCACCGCGACGTCCGGGTGGTTGATCGCCAAGGCGTCGCTGCAGCCGCCGATCCTCACGCTCACCGTTGCCGTCGTGGGTGTGCGCGCGTTTGGCCTGGGCCGAGCTGGTCTCCGCTATGCAGAACGCCTTGTGACGCACGATGCCGCGTTTCGGATCGCAGCGCGGCTGCGGGTTCGGCTGTGGAACGCGCTGGTACGCCAAGGTCCGGCGCGAAGCCTCAGCGCAGGCGAGAGTCAACGGCGGTTGGTGACTGACGTCGATACGGTGCGTGACCTCTTGCCCAGGGTGGTTTCCCCGCCGATCGTGGTCGGATTGGTCGCTATCGGAGCGATTGCCGTGCAGACGGCCGTGTTGCCCTCGGCCGGTTTGGTGCTTGCCGTGGCAGTGCTGGTCGGGCTGGCCGCGCCACTTGTCGCAGTGCGAGTGGAGCGCCGTGCGACTTCGACATTGGCAGCTGGACGGCGTGATGTTGGCGTCCAGGTGCTGGTGCTGTTCTCTTCCGCCGCGGAGCTTCTCGCGTACGGATCGGCGGCCACTCGCCGCCGAACGCTGGGCGACACCGACACTCGGCTGACGACCGCCATCCGGCGGCAGGCTCTCGGTGCCGGCGCGGGGGAAGCGTTGATCACACTCGTCATGGGCGCGGCTGCGGTGGTGAGCGCGATGTTGGCTGCGCAGGCCGTTACCGCGGGTCAACTCGCTGGGGTAATGGCGCCGTTGCTGGCGTTGGTTCCCTTGGCGCTGGCCGAGGTTTTGGCGATGCTTCCACAATCGGCAGCGCATGGGGACACCTTGCGCACAGCCCGGATCCGCTTGGCCGCTGTGGACACATTCACGGACGGTCATCCACATGTGGACAGCTTGGCTGAACACGCTGTGGATGGAACCGATGCGGCAGGCCGGGACGAGAGCGTGCCGGTAGTGCGGCTTCGCGGGGCCGAGCTGGGCTGGCCGGGGAGACCGGCGGTGCTGGAAGGTGTCGATCTGGAGGTGCCGGCCGGGGCGTACGTCGCGGTGGTTGGGGCGAGCGGGGCAGGAAAATCGACGTTGGTCGCGGCTTTGCTGGGATTCCTCACGCCTCGGGCGGGGGAGGTCGTCGCTCCGGGCCGGGTGGCGTGGGCGCCTCAGGAGCCGATGCTGGTTTCGACCACGGTCGCGGAGAATCTGCGGCTCGCGGATCCTCATGCGGATCCTGACCAGCTGCGGCGGGTCCTCGATCAAGCGCAGTCGCCCAATCTTGACTTGGCGACAGTGCTCGACAGCGCGGGTGCCGGGTTGTCCGGTGGGCAGGCGCAGCGGGTCTCCGTCGCGCGGGCACTGCTGGCCGCGCCCGCGGCAGATCTGGTCTTGCTGGACGAGCCGACGTCCCAGCTCGACGAGCCGACCGCGCGTGCGTTGCGAGCGGCGCTTCGTTCCGGACTGGCCGGCCGCACGGTTGTGCATGTGACGCACAGCGCGGAAGAAGAAGTCCAGGCCGACGTCGTGTTCGAGGTGCGTGACGGTCGTGTTGTGCGCCGCGTCGCGCCGCTGGTTACAGCCTGACGAGGAGCCTTTGGTGACGGTCACGATTACGGGTGCCGGGTGGCGGCACGCGCTAGGGTCAAGGTTGCTCATGGACCCGACACTCGCCGCGCGCGCCTTGTCCGCCGCCACCGAGATCACCAGCACCGCGTTGTCCGGAGATGATCCGGAAGGGGTGCTGGAAACGGTCGTGGCCAGGGCTGCCGAACTCGCCGAAGCCGACCTCGGCCTGGCCATGGTGAGCGCCGACGACGGCCGGGTCGTCGTCGAGGCGGCTTACCGGCTGACCGGTTATGACGGTGACCAGTCCGGCGTGACGGCTGAGGGTGCTGATGCTGGTGCTGGTGAGAGTGGCCGCGCGGGTGCTGGTGCTGAGGACGGTGGCCGTGCGAGTGAGGGTGCCGACGAGAGTAGCCGTGCGAGTGGTGGTGCCGAGGACAGCGGCCGCGCCGGTGCTGGTGTCGATGACTGTGGGGTTGCGAGCGTTGGTGCCTCCGGTGGTGTAGCTGGGCGTGCTGGTGAATCCGGGCGGGCGGAACGGGCTGACGTGGGGGCGGCGGGGCCGGTCGGGGAGTTGCGTGGGTTGACGTTGCAGGCGGACTCGGCGGCCGGCTGGGTGGCGCGGGGTGGGGCACCGGTGTCCGCGGTGGACTTTCTGGTGGATCCGCGGACGGCACCGTACGTGCCGGACGAGTTGCGGGGGTACGGACCGTTCGCTGCTGCTCCGTTCGGGTCTGGTGGACGGGTGCTCGGTGCGTTGACGGTGTATCGGCGACAGGGGCGGGAGCCGTTTTCCGCAGGCACGGTGGAAATGCTTGCAGCGTTCGCGGCGCAGGCGGGTGTCGTGCTCGCGCTCGCGGAGGGCGCCAACGCGCGGCATCGTGTCACGCTCTACCAAGAGCGTGAGCGGATCGCCCGCGAGCTGCACGACGTGATAGTGCAGCGGCTCTACGGCACGGGCATGCAACTGGACCGCGTACGGCGCAATATGCGCAAGCGGTTTGCCCAGGCCGACGGAGCCCGGCTGTCCGACGCGATCGACCAGCTGGACCAGACCATCGAGGAGATTCGCGGCACGGTGCGTGCCCTCCGCTCGCCGGAACCGCGCCACGACCCGGGCACGCCAACGGATCTGGCCGAATCCGCGCGGGGTGAGGTGCGCATTGCCGGGGAGCTGCTCGGCTATCCGCCCACCCTCGAACTCTCCGGTGAGTTCGCGGACATCCCGGCGGAACGGGGCGATCACATCCGCGCCGCCCTGCGAGAGGCACTGTCCAATGTGGTCCGCCATTCCGGTGCGAGCGAGACGCGGGTGACGCTCACGCGCGACGTGGAGGGGGTCAAGCTCCGCGTGCGGGACAACGGATCCGGTGTGCCCCAAGGGGTTGCGACCCGCGGACTGCGCCACTTGGCCGAGCGCGCCGATGCTGCCGGTGGCCGGTTCTACATCAACTCCTCTCCCAGTCTCGGTACGCTCGTCGCGTTCGATCTTCCTGTGGACTGAACGGTTCTTCCGAAGAAATCAGATGGGCCAGCTGTCACGGCTCCTTTCCGCCACCTCTCCGATGATACTGGAGGATCGAACATACATTCGACTCTCGATGGGGTGAACCTGGCAGGGCTCCCGTCGAACGGCTGGTGGCGGGCCATGAAGCCGCAACGGCCGTCCGGCGGATTTCCACCGACCGGTTCACGGACCGTGACGCCCCTCATGCGCGCTGCTAGCGTGGATGGCGAACATCAAGCACGAGGGGGAAGTACGTGAGTGAGGAGTGGCGAGCGGAGTTCGTCAAGCAGTGCGTCGCGATGGCGTTCACTGCGACCGGGAAAGTCGCCGACTACTTGTGGAAACGGTTCACCGGCCGGGTGCGGGCCTCGCCCGCCGAGCTGGAGCGTGCCGTGCGCCGGCTGCTCGACGAGGATCCCGAAGCGGCCCGCGAACTGCGTGAGCTACTGGCCGGCGAGCTGCCCTCCGGCCTCTCGAAACCACGGATCGTGGCCCATTCCGGCCCGTTCGTCGACCGGCACGAGGCCTGGCGGCAGCTGGCCGGGCGCACCGGTACCGCTGTGCTGTCCGGCCCGCCGGGGATCGGCAAGACCGCGCTGATCCGCCAGTTGGCCACGGAGACCACTGGCGCCGGCGGTGCCTACCCCGACGGTGCGCTGCTCGTGGATCTCGACCGCTTCCGCGACGGTCCGGGAATGCCGTTGGCGCGGGCCAGGATCATGACCTACGTGCTGTCCAGGCTCGGCATCGCCATCGTCGCGGCCACCACCGAAGAGCTGGCCGCGCAGTACGAGGCGGCCCTCGAACCGTTGCGGCTGCTGCTCGTGTTCGACCAGGCCGAGAGCGCCGAAGAGCTGCACGGCCTGGTGCCACCGGCGCCGATGAGCCTGATCCTCGCGCTCACCTGCGGGCCGGCCGAGGATTTCGTCTTCGACTTCGCTCCGCACATCCCGCTGGGGCAGCTCGAACCGGGCACCGATCGGCAGCTGCTCGAAGCGATCTGCGGAGCCGAGCTGCTCGCGCGGGATCCACAGGGCGTCGAAGCACTGCTCGCGCAGTGCGACCGGGTGCCACCGTTGCTGGTGGCCGCGGGCGAAGCGGTCCGGCAGCGGGCAGGCTTCACTCCGCAGCCGTTTGCCGTCGTGGCGAAGGAATTCGCGAACGGTGCCGGGCCGGACAAGGTGAGCCAGGCCTACGACGAGCTGGTGGCCGGGCTCGGCCCGGAAGCCGGCGAGCTGTGCCGTCTGCTCACCGCAATTCCCGGGCCCAGCTTCACTCCCGAGACGGCGAATGTCCTCTTCGGACGGGAGAGCGGCAAAGCGCTGGCGGAACTCCATGCGCACGTACTGGTCACCGCGGATCCGGACGGTTGGTTGCGGCTCGGCAGCCAAGCCCGCCAGGCTGTCTCGCGCACCGGGAACACCACCGGTACCGATGCGGCGTTCGCTCGCCTGCTCAGGTCCTACACCGCCCGGGCCGTCCAGGCCGATCTGCGGAAGCCGGACCGGTTCCGGGTCTACGACACGACGGTGCCCGTCAGTACGGACGTCGTTGTTCCGGAAGTCGACTGGCTCGCCGCCGAGATGCCGGTGTTTCGTGCGCTCGCCGTGGCGGCTTACCAGCGGGGCTTTCACGACGAGCTGAAGCAGCTGTGCGGTGCGCTTGAAATCGTGCCACTGCACCGCAATGTGCATCGTGAGTTCGAGGAGATCCTCCGGTGCGGCATCGCCGTGACGACCGATCCGGCCTTGCTTGCCAGGATGGTCAGCCAGCACGGCCGGGTGTTGTCCCTGCTGGGCGAGTTCGCGCTGGCCGCGCAGGACTTCGACCGCGCTGCCGAGCAGCTGCGCCGGATTCCTGACCCCGGCACGGCTCGCCACCGGCAGCTGGCCGCGTCGGTCGAGGAGTTCCGCGGGCTGTTCCATCGGGAGCAAGGGCAGCTCGCGGAGGCGGCGGAGCGCTATCACCGCGCGCTCCTGCTCACTCGCGAGCTGAGTATACCCGGGATACCGCATCGTGGGCGTGGGTTGAGCGCCCGGATGCTGGCCAATGTGCTCGTCGGGCTGCGCCGGGCGCCGGAAGCGCTCGGTCTGCTGAGGGAAGCCGAAGAGAACACAAAGGACGATGACACTCGCAACGTCGCCCAGGTCTGGCTCGTGCGGGCCAAGGCGTTCGCGGAGACCGGACAGGCGGCCGAGGCGCTGGGGCTGTTGCCGGAGGTCTGGCGACTGGCGAACCAAGCTCGCAGCGACCAGTACGACCTTGAGATCGGTGAAGCGCTCGGCGACGCGGCTTGGCGGGCGGGCGATCCGGCCCAGGCTCGGCAGTACTGGTCCGGGGTCTGGCGGCGATACCAGCTTTCCCGGCATCCGCGGGCGGCCCGGCTGTATCACAAGCTCTACTACGGGATCTGAACCTCGCCGGTCAACGGCAAGCGGCGCACGACCCGCCAGTGCGCTCGCGACGCGGTGACCAGTGGCTCGGGGCCAGGGAGTTCCACCACCTGATCTTTTGTCCACAAGCGACAGATGCCGGGTGCGGTCTCGGCGATGAGCCGGGCGTGCGGACGTTGCCGCGCGGTTGCCTGTGCCCAGGACAGGAAGTCGTCGGCGGCTTCCCGGTACACCACGCTCGCACTCTCCAATTCGGACAGTGTGGCGAGTTCGGCGTGCGCGACGACGTGCTGGCCGGGTAGTGGTGGACCGGGGACGGCGGCGGGGAAGCGGGCCACGGTGTGGCCGTCGGCAGCGACTCCGACGCGGAACGCGGCGACCGGCTGACGCTCCGGCGCCGGATCGGCGACGGGCGGGAACACCGCAGGCCACTGTGGTGCGGGGAGGTCGAGCGTTTCGTACAGCAGTGGCCGCAGGATTTCCGCGCACTTGCCCGGGTATTCCACCGCCTGCCCGGCCACGTCCTCGATCGGCCCGGCGGCGATCGCGTTGTCGAGCTGATCGGAGAGCGGGGCAGGCCCGAGCTGGGGCGCCACCGCAATCAGGTTTGCCAGCGGTGAGCCGGGGACCACGGTATCCGCGACCGGGCTGCCAAGAATCACCGGAACCCGTGCGGCCGTCGCGTAAAGCGGCATCGATCCGCAGTCTGCGACGCAGACGTCGGCCGCCAGGATGGTTGCCTGCCAGCCGTGTTGCGGGGGAATCACGATGAGTCCGGCACGTATCGCGGTGGCCAGGTTCGCCCGGATCTGATGTGGACTGTGCGCCGACCAGACTCCTGGATGCAGGACCAGGCTCACCTGGTACTCGTCCAGCGGAAGTTCGGACAGAAACCGTTGCGGCAGAAGTGGATCGGTACCGATCAAGGACTGCGGTCCCCAGGTTGACACGAGTACCACGTGCTTGCGGGTGCCGATGCCGAGTACCCGCCGGAAGTGCGGCACCCGGTGCGCGCTCGCCAGCATCCGGTCATGGCAGGGATCGCCGATCACGACGGCCCGCGCGGCCGCGGCGGGTTCGAGGCGGTCCAGCTGGTTGGCGTGTGACAGGCCGACGCGCACGTGTTCGCCGCGCAGCCGGTCCGGGTTGAGGCCGGAGACAGTGGTGCTGTCCGGGTAGAACTTCTGGTGGCCGATCCCGTGCGGGACGAGCAGAACCGGGCAGTTCAGCTTGTCCAGCGCGTCATTTTCGCTGGCGGCCACGGCTAGGTCGAACGGCGTATCCACGGCCTGCTCCCACGGCAGCAGCGTGGCCTCCAGCGTGGCGAGGAATTCCTCGAGACCGGCGCCGAAGATCGCCCGGCTGCGGTCGTCGAAGGTGAATGCGACCTGCACCCGGTGGTCGTCCTCGAACAAGGAGTGGATGTCGAGCAGCCGGGTCAGCGTGGTGACCGTGCGTGCGACCACCAGGACGCGGCGCTGTACCTGGTAGGTGAGCCAGTGGTCGTAATCGCGATCGACCGGTACTTTTCGCCGGAACAACGGGGGGGGGGGTGCCGTTTTCGGCCATCACTTGCCGCGGCGGGCGATCCACGCGGCGGCCTGGGTGCGACGTTGCATACCGAGCTTGGCCAGTACCGAGGTGACGTAGTTCTTGACCGTTTTCTCCGCGAGGAACAGGCGTTCGGCGATCTCACGGTTGGACAGGCCCTGGCCGATCAGCTCCAGCACGTCGCGTTCGCGGTCGGTGAGCGCGGACAGCTCGTCGGTGGGCGGGTGGCGCAGCTTGTCCAGCACGCGGGCGGTGCTCACCGGGTCGAGCAGCGATCGGCCGGCGGCCACCTCGCGCACGGCGTTGACCACGTCCTGGCCGCGGACCTGCTTGAGCAGGTAACCCGAGGCGCCGGCCATGATCGCGCCGACCATCGCCTCCTCGTCGTCGAACGCGGTCAGCATCAGGCAGGCTGGTGGGTTCGGCTTGGACCGCAGCTCCCGGCACAGGGTGATGCCGTCCCCGTCCCCGAGCCGCACATCGACCACGGCGACATCCGGCTCCAGGTGCATGGCCACCGCGAGCGCCTCTTCGACACCCCCGGCCTCGGCGACGACCTCGATGTCCGCCTCGTCCCCGAGGAGGTCGCGCAACCCCCTCCGGACCAGTTCGTGATCATCGACGAGCAGCACCTGGATCGGCATATCTCCAGGTTACGGGGGGCGGGGCCATGCGTCCGCCGGTGGTGCCGTAGGCCACCGGCAGCTCACCGCGGTAACGGCGGGAACCGCTTCTCGTTGCGGTCGAACGCGGCCGTTCGAGTGGATCAGGTCCGGTTGCGGACACGAATCCGCTCGCTTCGACGATCCTTTCCCTCAGCGCCGCCGAATGGTGTGCCGGGGTGGCTCTTTCGCCGGGCACACCCTTCTGCCATTCTGTACGGCTCGTCGCAGAATGACGGGCACTGGCGACGCCAGGTCCGACAACAGTTCTGCCGAGGGGAAAGTGAATGACGGTGGAGATCGATCCACGGCGGCTCCAGCTGGTAACGGAAGCCGCCGACGGGTGGCGCAAGAGACTGATCGACTTCACCACGTCCAATACGATGCTTGCCTTCAGGAACACGAAGCAAGGCTGTCTCGACCTTACCGAGGCTGCTCCGGACGTGGTCGCCGCGGTCGTGGCCGGCGAAAAGGTGCCGTTGCGCAGGCTCTTCCCGGATCAAGAACGGCACCGCGAGGCCTGCGTACGTGCGCGTGCGCTCAGCCGGAAGATCCAGTTATTCGAGGAAGAACAGGGTGTCGAGGTAGGCCGGCTGGCGTCCGGTTTCGTACGTACGTCCCCTGAACAGCATAAAGGGGCGAAGCCGGTGCTCCGGCTCCGCGCGCCACTGCTCTTGCGTCCGATGGCGGTCCGGCCGCGGACTGCTTCCGAGAGCGATTTCACCCTCGAAGCCACCGACGACATCGAGGTCAACCCGATCTTGTTGCATGTGCTCAACGAAGAGTACGGGGTCGCGATCGAGCCGGAGCAGTTCGCTGCCCACGTCGAGAAGGTCTTCGTCGCGAAGGCTGACCTGGATGCCCAGGTCGAAGCGGTGTTCGGTGAGCTTGCCCGGACCGCGGCGGACCAGGGCATCGAGCTGACTTTGGAGAAGGCCGTAGTCCTCGGCGTTTTCAACTACGCCAAGCTGCCGATGGTCGAGGATCTGGCTGCGGCGACCGAACTGCTGGCGAGCCACGAGTTGGTTGCCGCGCTGGCGGGCGATCGGCAAGCGGCCGTGGAACTGGCCCAGGAATCCGCAGCCTTCGTGCCGCCATCTACCGACCGGCTACACCCGACCGAGGAATTCCTCGTTCAGGATGCCGATTCTTCACAACATCGAGCGATTGCCACCGCACTGGCCGGGCGGCATGTCTTCATCGAGGGCCCACCGGGCACCGGGAAGAGCCAGACCATCGCGAACATCATCGCCGGAGCTGCTGCGACGGGGAAGAAGGTGCTGTTCGTCGCGGAGAAACAGGCGGCCATCGAGGCAGTGGTGAATCGGCTGGCCGAGGTCGACCTGGACGGCCTGGTGCTCGATCTGCATCAGCAACGGGCCACGAAACGAGAGGTCGCGAGGCAGCTCGGGGAAAGCCTCGAACGGCTGGCTCAGCAAGGGAAGGTGGACGCCGGGGACCTTCACGACCGGTTGGTCCGGTCGCGCTGCCACCTGCTCGAACATGCGGATGAACTGCACAAAATGCGCGAGCCGTGGGCTTTGTCCGCCTACCAGGTCCGCGAACGGCTGCTGGCACTCGGTCCGGGTCCGGTGATAAAAGGAGGGTTTCGCGGCGCACAGCTCCAGCTGCTGGACCGGGACGTCGTGCTCGGCCTTGAGGAGAAGCTGCGGCGGTATGTCAGCCTCGGCGGACTCAGCGTGGTCAATGGGGAAACGCCCTGGCACAAGGCGAACATCCGGTCCGAGGACGACGTGCGGCGGGTGCTCGTGGAACTCGACGAACTCGCCGGGAAGACGCTGCGGCAGGGCAAGGACGGCATGCGCGCCCTGCTGGGCAGGACCGGATTGGCCGAGCCGAGGGACATTTCCGGCTGGCAGGTGGTGCTCGAGCTGCTTGACCAGGTCTCCGGCACGGTGCAGGCGTTCGGGCCGGACATCTTCGGCACCGAGCTCGATGCGTTCTGGTTCGCGACCGCGGATCGAGCCACCCGGGTGAGGGACCCGCGAAAAATGCCGTGGAAGCAGCGGCGAGCGTTCCTGAGACAACTACGCGAGATGTCCGCCCAAGGTCTCCGGAAACGTGCTGATCTGCACGCGCGGCTGCGCCAGGTGGTCCAGCAACGACAACGCTGGCGTGAATTGGGCGGCGTGCACACGCAGCCCGCACACGTGACCGGCTTGGCTGACATGATGGAGCAGTACACCGAGCTGCGTCGCCAGCTCGCCGCGGTCGCGGCCTCGGCCTGTAACCCGGTTCTGGAGACTGGCTCCACTCCGGACATCGAGCGGGAGGTGTCGCAACTGCACGAAGACCGCAAGACGCTTATCCAGATGCCGACTCTGACCGCATTGGCCGAGGAGTTCGGGCGGCTCGGACTCCTCGGCCTGATACAGCAGATCGCCGGTCAGCGGCTCAGCCCGGACCACGCGTGGGTGGCGTTCGAACGGGTTTGGCTGGAGTCGATCGAGGACGAACTCAGGTTGACCGTGCCTGCATTGCGCGAATTCATGGCCGACGAGCAGACCCGTGCGCTGGCGGATTTCCGGGAATCCGACCGGGTACACCTGCGGCTGTCCGCTGCCCGGGTGCGGCGGCAGGTGGCCCGGCAGGCAATGGAAGCGCGGGACAGCTTCCCGGCCCAGGCCCAAGTGCTCAAGCGGCAGGCGAGCCTGCGCTCCCGGCACCTGCCCATCCGCAAGCTCGTCGAGCAGGCGTCGGACGTGCTGCTCGCCGTCCGGCCGTGCTGGGCGATGTCACCCCTGGTGGTCAGTCGGATGCTACCTGCCGAACGTTTGTTTGACCTGGTGGTTTTCGATGAGGCCAGCCAGATCCGGCCGCACGATGCGATCACTTCGATCATGCGGGGTCATCGGCTGGTGGTCGCCGGCGACGAGCGACAGCTGCCACCGAGCAACTTCTTCGACAAAGTGCTGGTCGAGGAGGAATCCGGGGAGGACGCGGCGGATACCGCCGAGCTCTCGGACTACGAGTCGGTGCTCACCGCACTGCGTCCGGTCATCCCGAACAGTCAGATGCTGCGCTGGCACTACCGCAGCGCTGACGAGCGGCTCATCGCCTTCTCCAACCGGGAGATCTACGGCGACCGTCTGGTCACCTTTCCCGGCGCGCATCAGGACAGTCCGGTCACCCTTGAAGTAGTGCACGGCGAGGCTTCCCCCGGGCAGCACGGTTCGGCCCCGGCCGAAGTGGCCAGGGTAGTGGAACTCGTGCTCGAGCACGCGCGCTCGAGGCCGGCGGAGAGCCTTGGCGTGATCACTCCCGGGGTCAACCATCAGGCTCGGATCGAACGGGCGCTGCGGGAGGCTCGGGGGCAGTACCCGGAACTGGCCGGGTTCTTCTCCGCCGAGGTCCCGGTCGGCCGCCGGTTCTTCATCAAGAACCTGGAAAGCGTGCAAGGAGACGAGCGGGACGCGATCATTCTCAGCGTAGGTGTTGCCAGGGACGTGACCGGAAAGGTGAACCGGACCGGCTTCGGTGTGCTCAACTACGACGGAAGTGAACGACGGCTCAACGTCGCGGTCACCCGGGCCAAGCGACGGATGACCGTGGTGTCGTCCTTCACCGCGCAAGACCTCGAACCCGTGGACCGGGTCACCGGGACCGAGCTGCTGCGGAGGTACTTGGAGTTCGCTGCCGTGAACGGACGGATCGACGAGGTCGGCCGGACCGAGCGGATCGAGCTCAACGGGTTCGAGCGGGCGATTGAGGCCGCGCTGCGCGAACGCGGTGTTCCGGTGCACCCACAGTGGGGCTTTTCCGGCTACCGCATCGACTTTGCGCTCGCCCACCGCGATGAGCCGGGCCGCATGGTGCTTGCGGTGGAGGCCGACGGCGACCGCTATCACCGGTCGGAGAGTGCGCGGGACCGGGATCGGCTTCGGCAGGCGCACCTCGAGCATCTCGGCTGGCGGTTCCATCGGCTGTGGTCCTCGGCTTGGTTCGCAGACCCGGGCGCCGAAACCGATCGCATCGTGAAGGCTTGGGAGCAGGCGATGGCCGAGCTGGACGTCGGGCCGGTCGAGGAGGTGCCGCTCCAGCCTGTTGCCGTGCCTTCCGCGGCCGCCACCGAGCGTGGGCCGCGACCGGATGTGCCGGCCGGTCTGTCCATTCAGGACTACAGCGAGACGCAGCTGATCGGGCTCTGCGTCTGGCTGATGTCCGATCGATTGCTGCTCGACCGGGATGTCCGTCTACAGCAGGCGATGACCGAACTGGGGTTCAAACGGCGTGGGCAGAAGATCCTCACTCGTCTCACCCGGGCCATCGAGATCGCTCAGCATCATGTGACCAAGAAGGAGAATTGATGTTCCCGCTCGACCCGCGCACGATCGGAAAGCTGGCGGAGACGATCGCCGACCTCGGGGGTCCCTACGAACGCCGGGGCTCGGAACTGGCGGACCTGTTGGCGAACGCCGGCTGGGCGGATCCGCCGGAGTACGACGGGTCGCCGCGGATTCCTTGGCTGCGGGAACAGCTCGAGGATCGGCGGTACAACCGTGCAGAGACCGAACGATTGCTGTGCCGGGTCTGTGATCCGATCGAGTACGACGGTGGTGCGGCGGTCGCCGAACAGTTCCGGTCGGCGGTCAACGAAAAGCTGGCACCGGAGGATTTGGTGGTCACCTATGTATCCGGCCGGCCGGTCATCGGGCAGCTGACCAAGGACGGGAACCGGCCGACGTTCACCGAACCCGCGGACTTCCGCGACCGGCTGGAACGGCTGTTCGCTGATCCGGTGACGGTCGACATGCTGGTGCGCCGTCTGGACGAGACCCGGATCTGTGAGTCCGGGGGTGCTTACACGATGGCTGTGATCGGAATCGGCAGCCTGGTCGAGGGACTGCTGCTGCAGCTGTTGCTGGAACGCGACGAGGAACTGCGTGACAAGGGTTTCCCGGACCCCCGCGGGAAAGGTGGGCGCAAAGACGCAAGGCGGGTCACTCTCAAGGAGCTGATTGATATCGCGCACGGCAAGGACTGGATTCAGCTCGATGCCGCCAAGTTCGTGGACACTGTGCGTGATTTTCGTAATTTCGTACACCCGCGTAAAGAGTTGTCGGAACAGCCTCGGTTCGATCGAGACAGCGTGATGCTCTGCTGGGGCCCGATGCATGCGCTCTTGAACGATCTCGAGGAGAATCTCGCTCCGTTGTAGGCAACCCGGTGGCGCCGGTGCAGACCGGCGCCACCAGCAATGCTATTCGCAGGCGATCCCGTCACCATCGCGGTCGAGTTTGCGGCTGTAACCAGGTTCGCCGGCGTGGAGCGGAGCGACTCCTGCGGCCCGCGCGGCGTCGCAGTTCTTGTAGTAGGAATGTGCCGGTGCCTCCTCGGTTGTGCGAGGCGGGGGAGCTGCGTGCGTCGTGGTCCTCTTCGGAGGTGCCGAAGGCTCGGGGGTGGCCGGGGCCGGTGGAGCGGGAAGGGCCTGTGGAGTGGGCGCGGTGATCACGCCCTTGCAGGGTGCTGACCACAAACCGGTGGCCGCTTGACGGGCGGTCGTTTCTGCGCTGTGCAGGGCGGTCGAGGCGGCGTCAGTGGCGACCTGGGCGTAGCCGCTTTGCAGGGCGGTAGTGGCGTAGTCGGTGCCATCGGGCAAGGTGAATGCAATGCCGTTGGCAAGATCAGTGGTGATGTGGATTGCCGAGCCGAGCAGCTTCGAGGTTGCCCACGTGACGGTTTCGCTGGCGTAACAGTTGCTGCCGGTCGCGACCGCGATGCCGAGGACATGCGCGGTGCGATGAGACCCGTCGCTTCCGGAAATCTCGACAGTGGCGCCATCTGTTACCTGGCTCACCAGATAGGTGGCCGGCGGTTTCGTCGAGGTGCTGACGGGGCCAGATGTGGACGAAGTGGCTGGTGCGGCCACTGCCTGCGGCGCCGGTTCCGGTGCCTTGCCGAAGATTGCGCCCAGGACGAAGAGAATCGCGAAAACACCGAGTGTGATCATCAACCACTTCGGCATCGTCTTCCGGGGGCGCGCCGGGTGGTCCGGAGTCGGGTGCATGGCGGAATTCCTCGTTCCTGGGTGTGATATGCCAAAGGGTTCTCGCGGAGAACCGGATCGGCGTTACGCCCGAAGCGCGCAACTGTCCATCATCACCTGAACAGCCGAGGAATGTGGTCACGAAGTCGTCACAAAATCCGGTTTCGGACTTACTGTGGTGACAAAGAGGCCGCCTTCGACGATGTCTTCCGGAGTCTCCGGAGAGGAAACGCGAGCACGATGGCCGAGTTGATCGAAGAACTGTCCTTGACCCTGCGCGGCCAGGTGCCCGCACATGAGGTCGAATTCGCCGCGATCGAGGTGAAAACGACGGGACTGCGGACCGGGCGGATCGTCGAAGCCGGAGTCGTGCGGTACCGGGGTGACGGGACGTTGCTCGGGGAGTTCTCGACCCTGGTCGATCCGCGGGAAGGGCTGGCGACCGGATGGCGTGGCCCGCATCGGATCACTGGTGCGCAGCTGGACGGTGCGCCGGCGTTCGGGGACATTCTCGGACCGCTGATGGACCTGTGCCGAGACGCTGTGGTGGTCGCGCGGGATCTCCCGCTGACGAGTGGTTCTCTTGCTTCCGAAACTGCCAGGCTCGGGGTTGTGCTGCCCGCGTTACCCGGTGTCTCGCTCGTCAACGCCGCCCGGGTGGCTCTTCGGTTGCCCAACTACCGTCTCACCACCATTGCTCGCGCGTTTGGCATCGAGGATTTCGCGGGCTATTTGGCAGCGCCCTCCGTGCGAGTGTGTGCCGAGGCGATGATCGCGCTGGCAGGCGCGCATGAGCTGGGTTTCGCGATGGCACCTCGGTTCCCGTCGTTGCCACGATTCGCCGCAGCTGGGCCGATCAAACGCCGTCCGGACGAGGATGCAACCGGAGAGGGCTGGATGGCAGGGGTTGTGGACCGGGTGATGGCCGATCCGCACGGCATCGGCGCTCCGGCCGCCGAGGTGTATCTCGACCTGCTTGCCGAAGCGGTGGGAGATCAGTTCCTCTCCGCGGAAGAGGCGCGGGCGCTCGCCGGGCTGGCGGCGGAGGCCGGGATGCCCGAAGCGGAGGTGCGACGGCTGCATGTCGAGTTCGTTGCCGCAGTGCGGGCAGTTGCGGAGGCCGATGATGTGGTCACTGCCGACGAGCATCGTGAGCTGCGTCAAGTCGCCGATGCGCTCGGAGTTTCGGAGGTGATTGCGGACCTGCGGCCGACCGGCTCCGGGCGCAAGGCGACCCGGGTGCTGGTGCTCGGCACGAGCGCTGGTGCGGACCGGCTGCGGGCGGGGGTGCTGGCAGAAGGCGTCCAACTCGCCAAGCGGCTCACCGCTTCGGTGACACACCTGGTTTATGACGCGAGCGTGCAGCCGGCCGACTCGCGGATCCCCCGCGCAGCCGAGCTGGGCGCTCAGGTACTTGAGATCGCGGCTGCCCCGGCGGCGCTCGGCTTGGCGCCCACCGGGGCGATGGACCAGCCTGCACCGAGAATCCAGCCCGACACGGTGCAAGCAGAGCTGCCTGCTCCGGGGCACGCCGAGCTCACAACAGGGACGTTCTCGGTCGCGGAAGTACCCCCCGGCACGCTACAGACCGTGCCGAGGGGTGTTCTCGGCGGTCGCGTGATGATGACTTTGGGCCTGGTCCTGATGTTCGTCACAGTGCTGGCGCTGTTCGGCGGCTCGAGCCTCGCAGGCGGGATCGTCGTCGCGATCATCGGTGTGGGGAGCTTGGTCGGTGGCTGGTATATGGCGGAGGAGGCCCGGTTCCGCAGCTCACCGCGGTAACGGCGGGAACCGCTTCTCGTTGCGGTCGACCTTGGCGTTCGCGGCGGCGATGAGGTCGATGCCGAGCACGTCGGCGAGGCGGAGCAGATACAGCGTGACGTCGGCGATCTCGTCTTCGACGTTGAACTCGCGGGCCGGGTCGGTGCGCCAGGCCGCGGATTCCTCCGGGGTCAGCCACTGGAACAGGGCGATCAGTTCACCGACTTCGCCGGAAAGCGCCATGGTCAAGTTCTTCGGGGTGTGGAAGGGCTCCCAGTCGCGGGCGGCGGCGAAGTCACGGAGGCGCTGGGTCAGATCGTCGAGAGTCACCGGATCTGACTACCACGGGTGTGCGGCTGGGCCGAAAAGACTACGCCGTTGGCCCACACGCGCGCTCGGGCCGATACGGCAGACTGGTGCTGTGAGCGGTCCCCCCGATTTGAGGTCCTACCTGCGTGGCTTGGACGTGGGGACGCTTGCCGACCTGCTGTACGCGCAGACTCGGCGTGACCCTGAGCTACGGCATTCGCTCGAGTTGCGGGCGGCGACCCAGTCCGGAGACGTGAGCGAGGCACATCGGTTACTGGATGCGGCGGGATCCGATCCGGACTACGCGGCCAAAACCGGGGCCGTGCTGGATACCGTGGCCCGGTTGCTGGACGCCGGGAGCCGGGCGGATCTCGCGCCGCTCGCCCGTCGTGCGGTCGAGGACATCGCCGGGATGCTGGAGCGGCACGGTGATCCCTCCGGCGACCTCGGGGAACGGCTGGAGCGAGCGGTCGCGCTGTACGCGCGGGCGTGCGCGGCGCGGCCGCCTGATCCCGAGCAGCTCGCCGACTGGATTCTCGAAGTCTCCTTCGAAGGGCGGCTGGTGATCGAGCTGGCCGACTTCTCCGGCGCGCTCGGCGAAGCCGGTACCGCCCGGATCAAGTCCACTGTGGACGAGGTGCTCGCCGGGGCGCCTGCCGGGCACCGGTTGGCCGTTGCGCAGCGGCTCCAGGAGGAGGTCGCGGAGGTAAGCGGCGACGTCGACGGGCTGGTCGCGATCCTCTCCGCGAAACCGCCGCGGGTCGAGGTCAGCCTGAAGATCGTGCGGGTGCTGCGGGCGGCGGGACGGCACAGCGAGGCCATCGCGTACGCGGCTCGTGCGCTCACCCCGCACAAACCGGATCCGGTGGCGGACGTGGTCCTGTTGCGGCGCAAGGAGTTCGACGAACATCCTGGCCCGGAGACGTACGCGGCCTTGCGGTCTGTGGCGATGGAGGCCGGAGTCTGGGCCGCGCAACGGGTTTCCGCGGTGGCTCGCTTGCGGGAACGCGCGACCGACGGCGAGGAACGGGCCGGCGAACTCGTCCGAGCGTTGCTTGCCGAGGACCGGCCGGACGAGGCCTGGCGGGCGTGGCAGCGGTTCGGCGCGTCCCCCGAATGCCGGCTGGAACTGGCCGCGGTGCGGGAGGGCACGCATCCGGACGAGGTGATCCCGGTGTACCGCAACCGGATCGAGTACCTCATCGAGCAGAAGGACCCACAGGCCTACCGTGAGGCGGCCAAGCATCTGAAAAAGCTGCGCAGCTTGCACAAACGGACCGGGACGGCGGAGGAGTTCACCGGGTACATGGCCGAGTTGGTGACCGTGCACCGGCGCAAGACGCGGCTGGTCGCGGAGATCCGGGCGGCCCGGATCGCGCTGCCGAAAGCGACGGCTTGACGGCTGAAGGGGCTGAGGCGTTGACCCGGGGGATGGCCAAGCAGGATCGGCGCCGCAGGCGGGAGTAGGGCCGAAGTCGCGGGTAGGACGACTGAGGTACAGGTTTTCCGGCCGGGCGACCGCTGCGTCCACAGTAGACGGCCCGGATCCCCGTGAGAACGGGGTACCCGGGCCGTCCGGCGAAACCGAGGGGTCAACGCCTGAGGGAGACCCTGACCGGGGCTGGGGCCGCGCGGGTCCCAAATGCGAGCAGGCTGCGGCGCCGCAGGTAGGAGTAGGGCTGGAGTCGCGGCCCGGGTCCCCGTGAGAGCGGGGTATTCGGGCCGTCCGAGGGGCCAGGCCTGGCGGAGGCCTTGATCAGGGCGCGGGATACCCCAAGCGGGAGCAGGCTCGGCGCGGAGAGCAGGAGCATGGCCGACGTCGCGGGCAGAGCTGCTGCGGTACAGGTTGTCCGGTTCGGACGACCCCTATGTCCACAGTAGACGGCCCGGGTCCCCGCGAGAACGGGATACCCGGGCCGTCCGGCTAAGACCACATCTCATTTGGGGTTGTTGTGGGTCACAAGATCCAGCTTGACGGCTCGGCGGTAGCAGATCACTGCGCAGGCCAGCTGGGTGAAACCCAGGAAATGGGCGGCCTTGCGCTCGTAGCGGCGTGCCAGCCGCCGGAACCGGGAAACCCACTCCA
>NZ_QZFV01000020.1:0-5315 GCF_003600245.1 Amycolatopsis panacis | reverse complement strand
AGGTGTGTGCGACCACCTCGTAGCGTGCGCCGGACCGGTTTCGGGTCCGTGAAGGGACCCTTCACAGACTCAGAGTCCGTGAAGGGTCCCTTCACAGACCTCTACACCGACTTTGCCGGAACCCTGGCGTCTGAGTCCGTGAAGACATCCCTTCACAGCAGACAGATCGGGCGTGGCGCGGCGGCAGGGGGCGGTAGGGCGGTCACGAAAAGGGCCGCCACCCGGGGTGCGGGTGGCGGCCCTCGTTCGGAAGTACGTGGGTCAGAGGAGGTTGACCGACGTGGCCTGCGGGCCCTTCTGGCCCTGGCCGATCTCGAACTCCACGCGAGCGTTCTCCTCGAGGGTACGGAAACCGTTGCCCTGGATCTCGCTGTAGTGCACGAAGACGTCGCCGCCACCGTTGTCGGGAGTGATGAAGCCGAACCCCTTCTCGGAGTTGAACCACTTCACGGTGCCCTGAGTCATCTAACAATCTCCATACATAAAAACAAAACAGGAAGCCACATCGACGCCCTGGGTCCATCCCCGGACGAAGCGCACCCTCGATGGTGAAGGAGACCCGACGCCCGCTGGATTCTGCGAGCGTGACTCAACACGAACACAAAAATCAAGACCGTCCAAAGTAAACCACAGCACGCGGCGGCCCGACAACCCCGGCTCACCCGCCCGGGTCCGTCTCCGACACCTGTGTGACCAGCAACACCCGGGTCGCGGGCGCTCCGTCTCACACTGCGAAACAGTCAACTGCGGCAACGACCTCAGGCCGGCTGAACAGCGGGCGAAGTCCTCCTGAACACCGCCCGCAGAGCACCCGGCGCGCTCCTCTGCCCGGTTTCCCACGCGTTTCGCGCTCCGCGAAAAAGGATCTTGTCCGGACGGCCGTGATCAGGTTCGAGGGAGCAGCGCGAATCCATCTCGTGGGCCGAATTCCTCGGCACAGAGCCAAATTCCTGAGCAGGCCGCAGTCGAATTCCTGGCAGGCCCGCCTTATCGAGGACACTCAGACGCCGGCGGACGGGACGGCCGGGTATCCGCGTTACCGGCTCGCTTCGCTTACGCCCCAAGCGATCCAGCTCATCGAGCGCGGAATCCGACCCGTGCAGGACCCACCCCACGACGGCAACTGAGAACGCCGGGACCAACCGAACCGCAATTTCACAAAATCGGCCCAACCATCACGACGCCACGCGCCACCCCGGCCCGCGCGACTTCACGCAGCCGCCACGGCCGCCGCGCGCGAAAACCCGTCACTCACCGCTGGCCGGGCGCAGCGGGGCTCCGAACGGCGAACGCCAGTCCACCCCCTGTTCGGGCGCGGTCACGGCGTCATCGTGTGCCTCGGCGCTCGCGCTGAACAGCACCGGCACCACACCGGAGCTGCCCGCCGCGCCGGGCTCCTCCTCGGCCGCTACCGCGTGCAGCTCGGCGGCCGCCCTGGTGGTCCGGCTCCGGCGGGCCCGCGTGGTGGCGGGCCGGCTGCTCTCGTCCTTTTCGTCGGTCACGGTGAAACTCCCCTCGTTCCTCCCCGCGGCAGCGGGGTGATGACCGCGATGGTGCCATCGGGCACCGACAGAAACCCCTCCGGCAGCGGCGCACCGCTGGCGGGAATGCGGTTCGTCCCACGGGATTCCCCACGACCGGAGTCGGCGGAGCGGATCCGGGAACACCGTCAGGCTACCGGAGCGCACCCCACGCGGCTACCGAACATCTCCGGCGTTTCCCCCTGTTCTCAGGAACTTTTCAGGCCCCCGGCCGCGCGGCCCCGAGCAGGGTGCTCAGCCGCACGTCCGGGGTCACCACGTCCGGATCGGTCCGCACATCGAGCACACACGGGCGCTGCCGCACCAGCGCACTCGCCACGATCGGCTCAAGCTGATCCCGATCGTCCACGGTGTACCCGGCCGCGCCGAGTCCGCGCGCCCACGAAGCGAAGTCGACGATAGGGACGGTCACGCCGGATAGCCGGCCGTGGGTCCGAGCCTGGTGCACGGCCAGCGCGCCATGCAGACCGTTCTGGAAAACGACCACCATCACCGGCGCGCGGTAGCGTACGGCGGTTTCAAGCTCCTGGCCGGTCATCAAGGTGCCCGCGTCGCCGACCATCGCGACGACAGTGCGACGCGGCTCAGCCAGCTTCGCGGCCACCGCTGCAGGGACTGCGTACCCCATCACCGCACTACTCGGCCCTAGCTGGCTACGCGGCTGAGTGAAGCACCAGTACCGGTGCATGAACTGCGCGAAGTTCCCGGCGTCGCTGGTGACAATGGTGTCTTCCGGCGCCAGCTTCCGCAGCACCCGGACCACGTCAGCCGGGTGTACGCGCGACTCGCGGCTTGTGTCGGGCGGCGTCATGAACGTGTGCACAGCAGCGTTGGCAGCCGACGCTCGCCGCGTACGTGGCGAAGCGAGCGACCGTAGCTCGCGAAGGAACGGCTCGACCTCCGAGTCGACGCGGAACGTCAGGCCGCGCCGGCTCTGCTCTTCGAGCCCGGTACCGACGAGTACGAGCGTCTGTTGCGCTGTGGGGTAGCGGTAGCCCTGTGTGGTCACTTCGTCGAGCTGCGTACCGAGCGCGAGCACCAGGTCCGCACGCTCCAGCGCGTCGAGCTGTCGCGCGGGGATCCCGAGCCCGAGGTGGCCGGCGTAGCGCTCGTGGTTCTCCGGGAACGCGTCCTGCCGGCGAAACGCGTTGTACACCGGCAGGGAGAGCTCGTCTGCGACAGCGATCAGCTCTTCACGCGCCGACTGCGCGCGCCCGCCGACGATCACTACGGGGTAGCGCGCCTCGTCCACCAGCGCCGCCACGGCTTCCGCCGAACGGCCCAGCGTGCCGCAGACAGGTGGGCGCAGGGTGGCCGCCGGTTTGGCCGAGTCGTACGGGACGCCCCACGCGTCACTCGGCACGCCGAGGACCACCGGGCCGGGCCGCCGTTCGCGGCATCGGGCCAGCCCCTCGGCGAGCAGGTGCGGCACTTCGTCGGGTTCGTCGGCCCGCGCGCACCACTTCGAGATCGGCTCGAACATGCCGGTCAGGTCGCTCGCCGGGACCTCGCCGGGGATCACCGGGCCGAGCGGGGGCGTCTCCAGCAGCGCCACCATCGGCGTCTGGTCCTGGTACGCGGTCTGCACGCCGAGCACCGCCCCGGCCGCGCTCGGCCCGCGGCTGGCGAGCAGCACGGCGGGGTGGCCGGTGAGCTTGCCCTCCGCCTCGGCCATGAACGCGGCACCCGAATCGTGCCTGGCGGAGACGGGCGTGACCGCGCGTTCGCGGCGGAGCGCGTCGAGCAGTTCCAGGAACGACTCACCGACGACCGAGTACACCCGGCGGACCCCGGCCACAATCAGGATGCGCACGGCCGTTTGCGCGACGGTGGTGCCCAGTTGGTATCTAATGAGGAGAGCTTAAGGCGGCACCGTTCACCGCCGTCAAGCGATCTTGAAAAACTGGCTGCCAGGTTGAGTCAAATGTCTGCTTTGCCCGTTCGTTGCGGAAGCGAGGTCGTCACCGTGTCACCCGAACATGAAACGATCTTCACATATGGCGCCCCTGCGCTCAAGTACGGCACCGGCGCGAGCGAGGAGATCGGCTACGACCTGACCCAGTACGGCGCGCGACGAGTGCTCGTGGTCACCGACCCGGTCGTGGCCGCCACCGGCTGGCCGGAGCGGATCGCCGAGGGCATCCGCGGCTACGGCATCGTCACCGAGACGTTCGACGGGGTGCATGTGGAACCCACGGACATCAGCATGCGGAAAGCGGTGGACTTCGCCCGCGGATCCGGTCCGTACGACGCCTTCGTGGCCGTCGGCGGCGGGTCCAGCATCGACACCGCGAAGGCCGCCAACCTGCTGACCAGTAACGACGGCGAGCTGATGGACTACGTCAACGCGCCGGTCGGCGGCGGCCGGGCACCGGCGAACCCGCTCAAACCGCTGGTGGCCGTGCCGACCACGACCGGGACCGGTTCCGAGAGCACCGCGGTGTGCGTGCTGGACGTGTTGTCACTGCGGGTCAAGAGCGGGATCAGCCACCTGCGGCTGCGTCCGTCGCTGGCCGTGGTCGATCCACGGCTCACGATCAGCCAGCCCGCCGGGGTCACCGCGGCGAGCGGGATGGACATCCTGTGCCATGCCGCGGAAAGCTACACCGCGAAGCCCTACACCGAGTTCGAGCGCAAACGTCCGGAGCAGCGCGTACCCTACTGCGGCTCGAACCCGCTGGCGGACATGTTCGCGGAGAAGTCGCTGCAGCTGCTGTCCTGGGCGCTGCCCGCCGCCGCGCGCGACGGCAAGGACCTGGCCGCGCGGGAGGCGATGGCGCTGGCCGCGACGTTCGCCGGGCTCGGTTTCGGCAACGCCGGGGTGCACATCCCGCACGCCAACGCGTACCCGATCGCCGGGCAGGTACGGGATTTCCATCCCGCGGGCTATCCGGGCGAAGAGGCGATGGTGCCGCACGGCATGGCCGTCGCCCTCACCGCGCCCGCCGCGTTCCGGTTCACCTTCCCCGCGTCGCCGGACCGGCACCTGCGGGTGGCCCGGCTGCTCGCGCCGGACTTCGAATGGCCCGGCGACCTCGCCGACCACCTGCCCGCCGTGCTGACCACCCTGATGCGCGAGACCGGCCTCCCGGCCGGCCTCGACGCCGTCGGCTACACCGAGTCCGATGTGGACTCTCTGGTGGCGGGCACGCTCAAGCAGCAACGGCTGCTGGCGACCGCGCCGCGCAGCCCGTCCGAAGAGGACTTGGCGGACATCCTGCGGGCTTCGGTGAGCCTGTGGTGAAGTATCCGCACTGGCAGACGGTTCCGTTGCGCTGGAAGGACAACGACGTCTACGGCCACGTGAACAACGTGGTGCACTACTCGCTGATGGACACCGTGATCAACACCTGGCTGATCGAACGCGGCGGGCTGGACATCGAAAGCGGGCCGGTGATCGGGCTGTGCGTGGAATCGCGCTGTGCCTACCACGCTTCGGTGTCCTTTCCGGACTCGTTGCGGATCGGGCTGCGGGCGGCGCACCTCGGCCGGTCGAGCGTGCGGTACGAGGTCGGGATGTACTCGGCGGCCGAGGTGCTGGTCGCCGAGGGGCACTTCGTGCACGTGTTCGTCGACCGCGAGCACCGGCGGCCGGTACCGGTCACCGGAAAGCTGCGCGAATCCCTGACCGAGCTGCTCACCTGAGCCTGCCTGCCGCAGCTGTGAAGGGACCCTTCACGGACTCTGAGTCCGTGAAGGGTCCCTTCACAGCCTTCAAGAACGGTTACTTCTTGGTGAGGGGTTTGGTGGTGGCGCCCGGCCGGTGGTTGAACT
>NZ_QZFV01000019.1:0-5342 GCF_003600245.1 Amycolatopsis panacis | reverse complement strand
GGTCCGGATCTTCGTGAGGATCTTCGGCTGCTGGAGACCTTGCCCGGGGAGACGGGGCCCACCTCGGCTTCGCCGGTGCGGGTGGCCTCGCCGGCTCGGGATGACTCCGACATGGAGATGAACGCCGAAGGGCCGTCGTTCGGTAGTCCGGTCCGGGACGAGGAGATGCCGGACGCTCCGGACGACGCGGCCGTCGCGGATTCCGGGGAGTCCGGAGCCCGCTCCGAGCCTGACTCCGATTCCGACTCCGAATTGGAGGAGGTGTTCGCGGATCTCCCCGTGCCGCTGCCCGCGGCCGGGCCCGGAGAGCCGATGAGTCCGTTCACCCGGCAGCTGATAGCCGACCTCGCGGGCGACCATCCGGCCGATGCTCTTACCCGTGATTCCGACGCGGGTGACGAGCGCGCACCCGAGCCGGTGGACGAGGACCTGCCGTCCGGCCCGACCGGCTATGACTTCGGCCAGGAAATGGTGGGGTCCGAGTACCAGGAAGGCGATTTCGGCGACCTTGTCGCCGGGTTCGACTCCGCCCCGATTCCGGGCACACCGGCCCCGGTCGAGGCATCTCCCGAACCGTTCGCGGGTCTCGAAGAGCAGCTGGACCTCGACTCCCCCGGGGACATCGCGGGCCTGCTGGACGGCATGGTGACCCCCCATGGGGGCCTGGCGGACGACCGCGATCCGGCGGACTTCGATCACCAGGTGGCCGGTGCGTTGGATGAATTGCGGGGCTTGCGGGAACAGATCGCCGAGATCGAGTCCGTACTGGACCGCGCCGAGCGGCGGGACGATGACCAGGTGGTCGGCGCGTTGGATGATCTGCGGGGCTTGCGGGAACAGATCGCCGAGATCGAGTCCGCGCTGGACGGTGCCCAGCGGCGGGACGATCACGGTGCGGGCTCGCGGCCGGAGCCGTCCCCCGTGCCGCGGCAGCCGGCCGACTCGGAAAGCCTGTATGACGCCACCCCGCGGATGCGGCCGAGCGAGCTGCACGCCTCGGCTTTGGTGGTGGAGGGTGAGTTCGTTGCGGGGCAGTGGCCGGTGATGTCGGATGGGGATCGTGAGGTGCTGGGTGGGGTCGCGAGGCGGGTTGTCGAGTTGGTTGGGCAGGGCCATCGTGGGTTCAGTCTGTGGGTGTCGTTGTATGGGCCGGATGAGTTGGCTGGTGCGCATGGGGTGATGTTGGAGGCGATCAGTGGTGAGCTTCGGACTGCGGTGGATAAGGTGCTGGGTGTTGGGGAGGCTGATCGGCTGAACTGGTCGACCGGCGGTGATGTGTTGACCGATGCGCCGGAGAGGAACCATTTCCGGTGGGGGCTGCGGCTGCAGCCGGCCCAGCCGGTTGGCCCTGCCCCTGTGGTGGATCCGGTTCCGTTGGTGGATTTGGTGTCTGCTGAGTCGCTGAATCTGTCTGATGTGCACTTTGTGTCTCTGGTGGACCGTGACGGCCGGGTGGCGGGGGTGTTTTTCCCGGGGCCGCGTGTGGACGTGGATGAGGCCGAGGTGGTGCGGGCGGCGTTCGCTCGGACGCCGAGTCATGGTTCTTATACGGTTGCGGGACACCGTGGTGGGGATGGGTTCCGGCTCTGGCGGCGGTCGGATGGTGCGCTGGTCCGGGTCGAGGCGGCCTGGGTGACGTGGATGCTTGCCAGCGGCGTGTTGCCGGGTGGGCAGGGATGGCGGCAGTCGAGTGGTCTTGTGTGGTTGCGTTGCGGGGTGGCGGATTGGCGGGTCGGCACGTTGGCGCGGCTGGACGTGTGGGCGCGGGGCCAGAGTTACAAGGGTTCGGTGCTGGGGCCTGTATCCGAGGTGGAGGTGTTTAAGGACGGGACCATCCGGTTCGATTCGTTCGTTTCGTTCGAGGCGGACGGGTCATCGAGTACTGGACCTGGCCAGCCCTATGCCGGGGAGGGCCCGTCGGTGGTGCTCGGGCCGGATTCTCCGCGGTCCACTGTGGATCATCCGATGGGTGGTGTGGAAACCGGGTTGCCCACCCCGCCGGTCACACCGTTGCCCACCACCGATACGCCGGTGCGGAAGCGGAACAGCGTCGCCCACCTGCCGTATCCGGCTCTGCGTCAGTTCGAGGCGGAGATCGACGGCTCTCCGCCGGAGATGACGGAGCTGGATCAGCAGCGGCTGAACGAGATGATGTCGAACGAGATCATGCGGCAGACCGTGCGTGAGATCGAGCGTCGTGCCATGCGTGGTCAGGTGATGCAGTCGTTGCGGCTGTCTGTCACTGCTCCGGCGCAGCGGTTGGCTCAGGACGGTCCGGCGCTTTTCGCCGTGCTGGAGAACGTGGTCCGCACCGCGGTCCGGAACCGGGGATTGGATCCGGACAAGCTGGGCCTGGAATTCGACCACATCGAGCAGGAGACCGAGTCCGAGACCACCACCGTCGGCATCTTCGAGCACCAGACACCGCGGCATTCGCCGGCCGCGTATGCGGCGATGACTTCGCTGGACGTGCACTTCTCGATCCCGGGTGGCCGGCTCCCGGCGGCCGATCGGCTTCAGCTCAGGTCGATGGTGGGTGGGTTCGCGCGGAGCCTGCAGCCCGGCTCCCCGCTGCAGCTGGTGCTGGACCTGCGTTCGCCGTCGGCGCTGTTCCCAGGCCGGGCCGCCGAGATCGCGAGAGAGGTCCGTTCGGCGGTGCGGGACGCGTTGCCGCCGGGTTCGGCCATGACGGCGGAACAGGTTATTGACGGGCACATCCGGTTTTACCGGGGTGAGCACAGCCACCTGGTGAATGGGCTCTTCGCCGATGTGATCCGCCCGGCACGCGAGTTCGGCCCGCCGCCCGGCATGATCGTCCGGGGGCGCAACCGAAGGATTACGACAGAGACGATTCTCTGGACCGGGCCGATCGAGGACGCCACGGAGGAGGTCCCGGCGGGGTTGCGGGCCGCAGCCAAGCGGATCGCTCGCGATGTGCATGCCCGGGCGGCGGCCGGCGAGCGGCAATCGGACGTGCGGCTGCAGATTCGCCAGAAATCCGTCGAACCCCACGATGTGCGTATGGACGCGCACCGGTGGGTGGAAGACGTGGTGCGCCAGGAGATCGCGAAGCTCCGCCCCGTGCCGGAGGGGCCGAATTTCACCTATCTCACCAACAATGTGCGCAAGGCCGACGATCCGGCGACCATCCAGCTCAGCGTGCACGAGACACCGGCGCCGGAGCCGGTCGACGGTGTCCAGCGGCTCGACGTGCCCTTCCTGAATAGCCTGCCGGTGCTCGCGGAGGGGACCAGGGAGCAGGTCATCACCGCGGCCGAGCGCTTCGGCCGGGATCTGCTCGAAAATCCGGAGGACGACCGGGCCCTGACGATCAACGTGCTGGACACGGGCGGCGGCCGCATGGCGGACTTGCGGACCCAGGAGGCCCGCACCCTCGTCCTCGACGGTTTTGCGCGGGCGTTCGCCGGTTCGTCGAACCCCTGGACGACGATTGAGGCCCTGCTGGCACAATCGGTGCGGATCAACACTTACGTCGGCAAAAAGGCCCTCCCCACCCTGTCGCTGGAAGTCGCGGAACGGGCGGTGGACCGGCCGACGCCGGTGGATTACACCGAACTGGTCCGGCAGTTGCCCGTGGATCTGGCGCGGCGGTTCAAACAGGAGGCGTCCAGCTCGCCCGTAACCTGGGAAGGTCGGCTGGATCCGAACGAGTTGAGGCTCGCCGCCGACGACGACCGGCGGAAGCTGGATGAGCTCGCGGTCAAGTTCGCCGAGGTGGTCGCCGAGCGCTACGTGGCGGACGAGGAGCAGCTGGATGTGCGGCTGACCGTCATGGCGGTCGGTCAGCTGGCTGTCCATGGCGCCCGCACGGAAACGCACCAGTGGCTTGAGGACGTGTTGCGTGGCGCGGTCGAGCTGCGGCTGGGCCATGTGCCGGACGGGCTGCGGTTCACCTACCTCACCCATTCGGCCGCCAGGGCTGGGACGGCTGTCCGGATCTCGATCTTCCCGACGCCGCGTGGCACCGCGCAGGATTACCGTGACGCGACCACGCTGACCGAGTACTTCGTGACGACCTTCGGTGTGCTGTCCGCTTCGGCGCGGTGGCGGGTGACCTTGATGGCCTGGGGCCAGGCCTACCGGGTGTTCACGGATCCGGTCTACACCGACGTGCTGATCGCCAGAGTGGTCAGTTCGGGCTTGGCGAATGTGAACGCGCAAGTGCGCGAGGTCGAGTCGCTGATCCGGGCGGCCATCGCCGCGGTCCGCGCGGAGCACGGTGACCCGGCCGCCCGGTCGGTCGACGACATCATGCGGGAATTCGTTGTGATCCACCCGTACGTGTTGCGCAACCGGAACGCAGTGCTGCTCGACACGGGCCCGTTGACCGCGAATCCGGAAGAAGCCGGGAACGAGCATGGCGGATTGTCCTCTGCCGGTCGCGCGGCGCAGGGGGGTGTCACGCGGGCGGATCGGGTCGCCGGTCGATGGACGCTGCCGCACGAGGTGACCGAACCGGCAAACGAGGTGACTGGCATATTCCACACCCTCGACCAGGACACGGCGACGTTGTCCGGTGACGTCCAGCTCCGCGTCGAGAAGCTGGGGCAGCGGCTGGCGGGCGAAGTCGCTCAGCTGCCGTCGGACGCCGAGCTGCCGGACGTCCGGATCTTCGTACGGTCGCAGGTGGGGCCGGACGTCCCTCCTGGCGGTCGGAACGAGTGGAACGACCCGGACCCGCAGGCACCGACGGTCCGGAAGACAGCGACGGCCTACCTCACCGAATTGCTGCACCAGCAGCTGGACGCGGCCGACGTCGACAAGGCCACCGTGGACCGCCTGCCGATCACCTGGTTGTTCAAGCAAGGGGCGGACGGTTACGACGGCCGCCTGAGCATCCGGTACACGAGTGCGTCCGGCCTGAGCAAGGACCACTACCGGGATGCCCGCGAACTGCATGCCCGCTTCGTGCCCCGGCGACGCGCGATGTTGCCGACGATCCACCAGCAGCAGATGTTCTCGGCGGCGGAGGGTTTCGTCGCGCGGTGCCCGGCAGATCCGGCCGCTCAGTTTCCGACGCTTTTGGTGGACATCGGCCGTCCCTCCGAGTTCACCCATGACCGGGTGGAGCTGGTCGGGGAATTCCTGCGGCAGGCGATCACTGCCGCCTGGCATGCGGACACGCGGCGGGGCAAACCGCCGCTGGAGACCGTGCTGGACCACTTGAAGGTCGGGGCAGATCCGGATCTTCGTGAGGATCTTCGGCTGCTGGAGACCTTGCCCGGGGAGACGGGGCCCACCTCGGCTTCGCCGGTGCGGGTGGCCTCGCCGGCTCGGGATGACTCCGACATGGAGATGAACGCCGAAGGGCCGTCGTTCGG
>NZ_QZFV01000018.1:0-7022 GCF_003600245.1 Amycolatopsis panacis | reverse complement strand
GGGATCAATCGACTCAAACGCAACCGTGCCGTGGCCACTCGCTATGACAAGCTCGCTGTCCGTTACGAGGCCACAGTCCAGGTTGCGGCGATTAACGAGTGGCTACGACTTTGAAACACACCCTAGTAAGGTGTCGCGGCTAGATCTTGGGATATGGGTGGCGGAGCTTGACGCGTGCGTCGTCGGTGGTGAACTGCCAGTGGATTTGACGTTGGTCGGTGGTGGTGGCGTGTTGCCATGTGGTGAGTTCGGTATTGAGAGTGTCGAGGTCGTTGATGCGGCGGGAGAGGCATTGCCGGGTCAGTGCGGAGAGTTCGATTTCGGCGATGTTGAGCCAGGATCCGTGTTTGGGGGTGTGGTGTATCTCGAGGCGCTGAGCCAGCGCGAAGGCTTCTGCGGGGTTCGAAGGCTTCGTAGAGCGAGGCGATGCCGTGGGTACCCGAGGTTGTCCATGACCAGCACCACGGTCTCGGCGTCGGGATAGTCCACGGTCAGTAGTTGTTTGACCTGCCGGGCCCAGTGGATCCTGGTTCGCCGGGAGAGGGCGTGCACGCGGCGCCCGCCGCGCAGGGACTCGGCCCGGACGAAGATCGAGCAGGTGCCGAACCGCATGTATTCACTGTCTTCGCGGATGTCCTGACCGGGCTTGGCGGGGAGCGGGGTGCGGACGTGGCCGAGTAGCTGAAAGGGCTTCTCGTCCATGCAGACCACGGGGCGGGTGGCGTCGCACGGCCGGGCGTAAACCGCGAGCACCTCCTCCATGCGGGCCGCGAACTGGGCGTTCGCCTTCGGCGGAATGGTCGCGACTGTTCGCTCACTGGAAATACACCCGTGGTTTCATGGCAACTGAATGGTAGGAGCCGTGTGAGGAGAGATTGTCACGCACGGTTCTGAGAGAGCCCGGTGTGATTCCCCCCGGGCCACTCGACCTTCGGCGTACTTTGCCGCGATGCAGAAGAACCGGCCCGGTTCGAACTGATGGCCGAGTACGCCGGCCCCGACGAGTTCCCCGCCACCGCCGCTCCGCCGCAGCGCACGCGGTTCTCGGTCCGGCGCATGGCGCGGCTGCTGGGCGTGTCGATCCGTTGCCGCTCAAGCACCGAGAGGCCGGCATTTACGCGTCCTTCGGCGAATACCCGACGCCGACTCGGTGTACCTGATCCGGGTCCAGGGGTGACCGGTCGCAGCCCGGACGCCTCGGCATCGCCCTGGCGCGCGCCGTTCAGAATTCGGCGTGCCCGACGCCGGGCAGGCTGTCGAGGGTCCTGCGCAGGGCCTCGACGACGCGGCCGTGGCCGAGCGGGAGCGGTGGCGGGAGCTGATCGTCGGCCTCGTCGGTGCTGTGCGCGATCATCTCGACGTCGATGCCCAGCTCCCGGAGCACGGCGATTTCGTTGCCGTGCCGGACGAACCACGTCTCGTCGGCGCTCTGGGCGTCGCCGGGGCTGATCGTGCCCTCCGCGGCGGGGTCGACGAGCAGAACCGATCGGAGCGTGCCCGGGAATCGCGCGGCCATGCGGAGCGCCTCGCCCGCGAACGGCCCGCTCACGACCAGGTCGCCACGGTGCAGCCGCCCGGCCGGCGCGGCGAGTGCCTCGACGCAGGCGGCCCAGGCACCCGCGGCCGGGAGGCGGTACCAGAGGATCTCGTGGCGGTCGGCCAGCGGCCGCCAGGTGGCGGGCAGGCCGTCGTGCTTGGCCGAGCCGGCCGGATCGAGCACGATCAGCCGGCGCGCCCCGGGACGGCCTGCCGTGACCAGCGGCGGTCCTGCGGCGCGGACGGGATCCGGGGGGAGTGATCCGGACATGGCTGCTCCTTTCGCATGACTGTCCCGCAGTTCCCGGCGTCCGGCGGTGATAAACCCGCCGCGGCAATCGGTGAGTCGGTGGGAAGGCACGCATCATGCGTGCCGGACCGGACTGGCCTGCCGCGGTCCTGCGTGCTTGCCGTGGGGGTGGTGGTGCGAGTGTGCTGCGGTGTGAAGGTGTGTGGGTCAGGGGGCCTTTCACGGGGTGGTGGCGCAGGCCTGCCACGGCCGAACGTGTGTCGGGCGGTGGGCCTGCCGCAGCCCGAAGGTGGGTCCCGGGCGGCAGGACTGCCGCGGCTCGACGATGCGGGCCGGGCGGGGAATGCGGATGCCGGGCTCGCTGACCGGCCGCGGCCAGTGGTGTGCGCCGGCCGGTCAGGGCGGCGGGCTCAGGAGTGTCGCAGCAGCGCGCCGAAACCGTCGGCGAGATCGAGGCGTTCGTCCATGACGACGACGTCCGCGCCGGCCGCGACGGCGGCGTAGGGCAGGGCCTCGTCCGCGCGATGCTCGACCGGGTCGTCAGCGCCGAGTGCCCGGAGACGGGACCGGTGCACCCCGATCTGGCCCGGTTCCTCGCCGGTGTAGACCCGGGCGTCCCCGGGGTCGCCGACGAGCAGGGTGGTCACGTTCGCCTCCACCAGCGCTGCGGTGACGGCCGGTAGGCCCGCGACGGCCGGGCCGGACTCGCGCGCCTCCTCCGCGCGGAAGCGTTCGGCGAGGTCGTCGAGTTCGGCCAGATGCTGCCCGGCGAGCAGTTCGCGGATCGCACGGTCGAGTTCCGCTCGCCCGGCACCAGGGGCTCGGCTGCCGGTGTCCACTTCGGCGGTACGCGGGCGGACGGGTGCGGGCAGCCGGTCGTGGAGTTCGGTGCGTGCCTGGACCTCGCCGGCCAGCACGATCACCCGCGGGCGGAGGCGTTCGGCGGCCTTCGAGACCCGGCCGGCGACCTCGGCGAGGTTGCGGTGCGCGGTCTCCTCGGCGCGCGACTGGGCGTCCCGGTGTCCCGCGCCGCCGCGACGGACCTTGTGCACGGGATGGTCCCGGCCCTGCACGGTCTCGGTTTCCACGCTGCCGCCGGGCCGATGCGTCTCGATGTCGGCGCCGGTGCGGTCGACGAGGACCACCAGGTGCGGGCGGGCGTCCTCGGCATGGGTCAACGTGGGCAGGAAGTACGGGAGCGCCGAGTATCGCGTTTCCCCGGCCGGCGGCGGGGCCGCGAGTCGCTGGTCGAGCAGGACCGTGCCGTGGGCGGCGACAAGGCTGCGTCCGGCGCGCCCGGCCGGGGGCCGCCCGGTCTCCGCCGCGTGCAGGACGGCGTCGACGGTCGGCCGGTCGGCGTCCTGCTCGTTGAGCGCTGCGTCGATTTCCTTGAGACGCAAGCACAATTGCTTGCCGGCGTCTTCGGTGTCGTGTGATTCGTCGAAGTGTACCGAGGCGAACGGGCCGCCGGTCAGCAAAGTGCGTAGGTCGGCTGTGTCCATTCTGGATTCCTCCTCCGGTTTACGGCCGTTCTTCAGCGGGTTCGCGGTAGTTCGGGCGAGGCGGTGTCCAACGGGACCGCGCCGGAGCGGACGAGGCCGAGCTGGACGGTCTGGCGCCGGCCGATCGCCTCCCAAGCCCAGTCCGCGGCCGTGCGCAGGCGGTTTCCCGGAAGGGCGAGCAGGTGGTAACCGCGGGTCACAAGACGGGCGGGCAGGCCGGCCAGTGGCACGTGCAGGGGGTTCGCCGCGCCCTGCCCGGCGCCGAGGTCGACCGCGAAGCCGAGGTCGTGATGCCGGTATCGGCGCAGGCGGCCGGAGCCGAGCGTCGCGGCGACGTTGCGGGCGGCGAGTTTTCCTTGCCGTTGCGCGTGTTGCGCGGTCATCGGGGTGGTTTCGCCGGGGCGGGTGAGGTCGGGCACCGCGGCGGCGTCGCCGCAGGCGAAGACGTCAGCCCGGCCGGGTACGTTCAGTTCCGGGGTGACCACCAGCCTGCCGTGCGCGGTCTCCAGGCCGAGTTCCGAGACCAGCGGGTCGGGCCGGACGCCGACGCACCACACGAGCGTGCGCGTCGGCACCGCGGCACCGGTGGTGAGGGTGACTCCGTCCGTGCCGGCCTCGTCCACGGAGGTCTTCATCCGGACGTCGACGCCGCGTTCGCGCAGTACCCGGTCCGCCGTCTCACCGAGCCGCCGGTCGAGGCCGGGCAGCACCCGTTCGGCGACGTCCAGCAGCAGCCAGCGGATCGGCTGCCCGTCGAGTTCGGGGTGCCGTCGTGCGAGCGCGGCGGTGAACGCTGGACCCTGCGCGGCGACCTCCGTTCCGGTGTAACCGGCACCGACCACGACGAACGTGCACCGGGCGTCTCGCTCGGCCGGATCGTCGGTGGCGGCGGCGAGTTCGATCTGCCGGGTCACGTGATCACGGAGGTAGAGCGCTTCGGGCAGGCCGCGGAATCCGTGCGCGTACTCGGCGATGCCCGGGATGGGCAGCAGCTTGGTCACACTGCCCGCGGCCAGGATCAGCCGGTCGTAGCTCAGCTTCCGTTCCCGGTACTCCGGATCGACGTAGGTGATCGCGCCGGCGTCGAAGTCGACCGAGGTGGCGGTGCCCAGTACCATCCGGACCCCGTGCAGGGTGTCCGGAATGGACACCGCGACGTGGCGGGGTTCGACGATCCCGGCCGCCACCTCCGGCAGCAGTGGCAGGTAAAGGAAGTAGTCGGTGGGGTTGACCACGACGATTTCGGCACGGTCCCGGGGCGTCCGCAGCAGGGTCTCCGCGGCGTGGTACCCGGCGAACCCGCCACCGATGATCACGATGCGCATGGCACGGCCCTCCTTTCCCGCATCGGGTACCCGCCGCGAGGCCGGGCAATCACGGGCGGTTCGGCGCGGCCAGCAGCGCGGTCCCGGCCTCTCGCCGCGTCCTGCCTGCCGCCGGTGCCCTGCCCCTGCGGCGGTCCGGGGTCTTCGCGAGCGCGTGGGAACAGCGGGGGAATGCGACAACGCCGCTGATGCGGTGCGAACCTGGCATGCTGTAGCGGACTGGCACCGGAGGCGCGCGAGCCCCTGCCTGCCCTGGCCCGGGTTGCCTACACTCGCCGGATGACGGAATCGACCGGGGAAACCCGCGAGCATCAGCTCACCCGCAACGTGGGGGAGATGCTGCAGGAGATGCGGGTCGCCCAGGCCGGGGTGCAGATCCTGTTCGGGTTCCTGCTTTCGGTCGTGTTCACCGCCCAGTTCCGCGCGGCGGACGGTTTCGAGAAGGGCCTGCACCTGACCGCCGTACTGCTCGCCGTCGCCTCGACCATATTGCTCACCGCGCCCGCGGCGTGGCATCGGGTGCTGTTCCGCAGTGGTGCGCGGGATCGGATTCTGCGCGCCGGCAACCGGACGGTCATCGCCGGGCTGTGCTGCCTGGCACTGGCGATCACGGTGACCGTTTCGCTGATCGCGAAGGTGGTCTTCGGGACGGTCGCGATGGCGATCGTCGGTGGTGTCTCCCTGCTCGGGTTCGGCTTGCTGTGGCTGGTGCTCCCGTGGCGCCTGCGGCCGCGGGAGGAGTGAACCTCGGGCGCGGGACGGCGGCGTGTGCCGTCGCCGAGTGCAGGCCGTGCACACCTTCGTGGTCCCCCGGGCGCATCGGTGACCGCTCGGATGGGTAAGCACGGTGCCGGTTCCCCGCCGTGTATTCCGGCTGCCGACGACGAACCCGGAGCTGAAGCGAAGTCCTGTGGCAGATCCATGAGGGGCATCGCGGGCCGTGGGCGTCATCCCGGGACTTCCCGCAGAGGTCCGGGCGCCACGGTGGTCTCCCGCCGGTCAGGGCGTGGCGGGCATCCCGGCGGCCAGGAACTCCGCGAGATGACGGCCTTCGCGCCCACCGCGGTCGAACTCGTGCAACTGGTCCGGCAGCTGAACCCGTCGGCCAGCACAGTGGTTGGCCGGTCGGACGCCCGTACTCGCGGCAGCAGGACGCGTTCGGTGCACGCGCGGCTGACGTCGAGACGGCCACGTTCGAGACCGAAGTTCCCGGCGAGTCCGCGACAGCCGGAGTCCAGCCGCTCGACGTCGGTTTCGGCGGCGGTGAGCAGGTCGCGGTCGGCCTCCCAACCGAGAACTGCGTGCACCTGGGCGAGGGCGTGCCCGGGCAGGCGCAGCGGACGGTAGCCGGGGGGAGTGCCGGGTCAGCAGCTCCGCGAGCGTCACGGTCTGTTCGCGCAGCCGCCGCACGTCCTGGTCGCCGGGGAGCAACTCGGCCGCGTCCGAGCGGAACACCGCGGTACAGCTGGGTTCCGGCCCGAGCACGAGACCGCCTTCGCGCAGGTGCGGGGCCGGTGCGGCCGAGTATCCGTTTCGCGATGCCCGGCTGGCCGGTGGAAATCCAGGTCAGCCCGCAGCACAGCGAGGATGGCGGGAGTTCGGCCCGCCATCCGTCGTCCTCCAGCACCTGTACCGCGGCCTCGCCGATGTGCGGCTGGAAACAGGCGGTGAACGTGTCCGGCAGTGATCGGGGATCCGGCTACCCCGGTCCGCGGTGGCCTACACCTGCCGAATGGCGTGCATCCGCGGGCGGACTGCGCTACCGTCGGGTCGGGAGCGGTTCAGCCCACGTGCCGTTGCCCGACCCAGAGAGGCCCGTTTCGGCGGGCCCGGGCCGGGCCGTGTACATCGGGTCCGGCCTCGCGTGTCGCGAGGAGGGCACCATGACGCGAAAATCGCACCTCGATCTGCCGGGAACCCCGGCGAGAATCCTGGTCACCGCGACGGCGACGGAGACCGTCGTCGCCGTCGCGGCCGAACTCGACCTACGATCCACCGGCCGGTTGCAGGAACGCATCACCGGCGAACTGGCGTTGCGGCCGCGCGGGCTGATCGTCGACCTCACCCGGGTGACGTTCTGCTCGGCCGGGGGCGTGGGCGTGCTGACCGACGCCGCCCGGATCGCCGCCGCCGCGAACATCGCTTTCCTGGTCGTAGCCTGCCATCGTGCGGTGCTGCGACCGTTGCGGGTGCTCGGGCTCGAATCCGAGCTGGCGATGGCCGACAGCCTGGCCGAAGCCCTCGAACGGGTGACGGCTGCGCACCAGCTCGCCCTCGAAGTGGGCTAGCCGGGTGTTTCGCACATGAGTGATGGTGGGCGGACCCGGGAACTCCGGATTTGTTGATCATGGCGGTTGGGTGGGGTCGACCGCAAGGAGGTCGAGTAGCCGGGCTTGGATCGGGGTCGGC
>NZ_QZFV01000017.1:0-7498 GCF_003600245.1 Amycolatopsis panacis | reverse complement strand
CACCGCTGCGGCAAGCCCTGCGCACCCTCAACCACCACGTCGACGACTACATCAACCACGCCCGCCTCAAGCCCGCACCCTGAAACTTGACACAAATACGAAGAACTCATCAACCAAGTTGATCTAGTGCGCGGCCGGGCGAAGGTTTTGCCGGACGTCTTGAACGCTGTCGATGAGGTGTCAGGTCAAAGGGGTCCGTGTCTGCGGATGCCCGAGTGCTCGGAGAAGGTCGGCGAGCCACGCCAGGTGGTGCGGCATGGCCAAGCTCTCGTCTTTGAGCAGGTCTTCAAGATGCTGCCAAGATTCCGACAGTTGTCCGAGACCGGGTTCTCCCGGCTCGGCGTAGGGGTTGTACAAGACGTCCGGCGCGATGGACCAGAAGTAGTCACGCTGGAGGGAAATCGTCTCGCCCTCGTCGTCGGCGATCCGCTGGATCAGCAGCTCGAAGGCTGTTCGCAGTTGCTGCACAGGGATGCGCAGTGGCTCGCTCACGATCCGTGTCCTCCGAGGATGTCGTTGACTTGTTTCCTGAACGTGTTGATTTCGGTCTCCAGATGGCGGACCCGACCGTCGATGATGCGCTGACGGATCTCCGGAGTCGGCGCATTTTTCAGAATACCCTGGTTGTCGTAGGCGTCCGGGTTGGCTTTGTACTGGGCGAGCTTGGTTTCATGTTCCTCGATGTTGCGCTGGAGGGAACGCACTGAACGTTGTTCCGACGACGTCAGCTCGCGCACTTCCGAGCTGGACTGCGAGCTTTCGGTCTTCATCGGTTCGACGTGATCGTCGCCTGCGGCGTTCATGGCCATGTGCGCCACGGCGGCACCCGTCATGGTTGCGCCCGTGGCGATTCCTGCTGCGGAGACGACATTGAGAGGAACGCCCGCGACCGCGCCGATGCCGGTGGCGTCGAGCACGGCACCGAGTCCTTCGCCGGCTGAGCTGATGACCGTCAGTCCGATGCCAGCTGCGGCGGCGACCACGTCGCCGGGATGGTTGACCATTGCGTTGCCGAACGATGCGAGGCCGTTGACGACATGAGCGCCGAGGTCTGCGGCGAAATTGCCGACGTCGTCGAGCCAGCTCGACTCGGTGGGCGCTGGCTGCGCTGCGTCGCGGAGTGCCTTGGCCGCATCGTCGCCAGCCTCGGACAGTTGTGTACGGGCGCGATTGAGGACCTCCGTAGCGGCTTGGCGCCCGGCGGCACCCGGGTCTGTGAACTCTGGCGCGGGCTGGCCTTGAGCGGCAGCTTGTTCGGATGCCTTTTGATGCTCTGCTTTGGCTTTGTCGGTGGCAGCCTGCGCTTGGTCCCATCGCTCGATCGCTTCGCCAGCCTGGCCCTGAGCCCATCGCAAGGTCGCGGCGTAAGACTCCAACGCGCCCGCGCCGGAGTCCAGGGAGACACCGGCAGTGAACCATTTGCCCGGTTCGTAGGAGAACTTGTCGTGGAACGCGGTGGCGGCGGGGCCCGTCCACGAGCCGGTGTCGATGGACTGGAGGCCGTCTGCCGCATCGTTGGCGCGCGTTGCCCTTCCTCGCAGCACCCGAGCGTTTTCTTCGATAGCGGCAGGTTTGCCCGGAATCAGGTCTGTCGGATTGCTGGTCGTTCCCAGCTCAGCCATCCTCGATTGCCTTGACGCCCCGATCACCGGTCAGGGACCGGGTCGCGGACTCGTCGATCGACCGGTACGCCCGGACGGCCCTGCCCAGGGCATCGCCGATGGCCGACGCGTCATCGGTGAGGACGTCGATGCCATCGCTCCAGCGGGTCGCGAACTCCATCAGCGCATCGTGCACGCCTGCGTGGCCGTAAAGCTCGGCGTCGCCGCATAAGCCGCGCAACTCGAAACCGTCCTGGTCGTGGACGCTCCCGGAGATACCGCGCGCAGCCTCGTCAACCGCTGCGATATCGACATGAAAACCTGGCCCATCCATCTCGTGACATCCTCTCAGGTGCCTTTGACGGAGTGCAACCCTCTCAGCAATCGACACTCACGGTAACCAGTGTTGCCTGTCTTGTGACGATTCCTTCGGTCGGACGATATCAGGGGGCTGTTCCAAGATCTTGGAACAGCCCGGGGTGTCGCCGAAGCGATCAGGAGAGCGGATGCGGCTGTTCAGTGAGAGCTGCCAATGCCGCGGCGACTTCGTTGATGCTGGCGCGGACGTAGGTGGTGGTGGTTCCGGCCTCGCTGCTGCCGTGGTCGCTGTGCCCGGCGTAGGCACGGGCTACCGCATACCCGAAGTTGCGCTCGACCCAGGTGAGGGTGGTGTGCCGGAGCCAGTGGGTGGAGATCTGCTGGGTGGCGACCCAGGGCAGGTGCTTGCCCAGTCGGGTCCAGAGGTGGTCGTAGCGGCGGCTGGTGATCGGTTGCCCGTTGCGGTAGCGCAGCAGTTGCCCGTCGCGTGGCGCGTGACGGTCGTGTGCGTGTTGTTGCAGGTGAGCCATCAGCGTGGGTGAGACTGGCTGCCAGCGAACCGTCTCGCCCTTTTCGCGGAGGAAGATCAAGCACTGGGCTGGATCGAGATCTTGCGGCCGCAAGGCGAGCGCACCGCCACGGCGGCATGCGGTTTCGGTATGCAGTCGCAGCAGGAGGGTGTCGAGGGCGGGGTCGTTGCCGGTGGTGGCGGCGGTGTGGTTGATCTCGGCCAGCCGGTCGCCAGCGACCGCACGGCGCGTCGACGGCAGCCGCGCGGGTTTGGCGACTTTACGGGCCGGGTTGTTGGCGGGGTCGATAAGTTCGTCGTCTTCGGCGTGCCGGTACAAGCAGCGTAGGGCGGGCGATCAGGTGCTCGCCCGCGCTGCGCCCTCCGCGGGCATTGCGGCGGGCGACAACGTTGGTCTTGATGTGCTCGACGAGCTGTTTGACCTGAGACGGTGTCGGCTCGTCCAGGCGGCGGTGCCCCCAGTGTTCGAGGATCCGGTTCCAGTACGAGGTGTAGACGCGGCGGGTACCGTCAGAGACTGCGTCGGACACGACAGGGATGTATTCGGCGAAGGTCGGCAGCAGCGGCCGGGCGACCGGCTCGCTGATGAGGTCTTCGGCCCTAACGCCCATCCGGGCCAACAGCAGCCGGGCGGCGTCAAGATCGGCAGCCTGGTTCGCCGACGCGCCCTGGTGATGTTCCGCGGTCATGCGGGATCACCACCCAGCAGCGTTGCGTGGCAGTCGGCGAGCAACTGGTCGAGCACCGCCGGTGGGTGCACGAGCAGCACGTTGCGCTCGGGGTAGGCGGCCAGCAGCACGCGATCACACGAGGCCAGACCGCAGCAGTGCCGTACCGGCGCGGGCAGGCGGAGGTGCCCCTGGCTGGTCATGCCGAACACGCCGCAGGGGTCAGTGCTGATGACCAGCGTTCCGTGGGTAACGCTGATGGCCAGAGGCGTCCCGGCTAACCAGCCCAGCGCGGCGAACACCGTCCGGTCGGCGACCCGCCCGCGGCAGTCGACCGCCGCCATCCCGTACACCGCGGTCTCGGTGCGGGGCGTGGGGACAGTGGGTAACGGCAGCGGCCGGTTCGCCGCGGCCATGGGGGAACGCCCGTCACGGACCAACGTGGCGGGGAAGGCGACCGGGTCAATCACCGCGCCGGTCATGCCGACCACCGCCGCCGTAGGCGGCGCGGGGTCCGGCAGGATGCCGGTTTAGGGTGTTGGAGTGCCTTGAAGCACCAGTACGCTGGGTGTAGCAGGAATGCAACGAAAAAGTGTCCGAGGGGCGAGTTGCTCGTTAACCACAACACTCATCTTGGTTTGATCAGGCGTTCAGCCATCCAGGCATTCCTCGGCCCAGGCTCAATGGAGCGTCACTTCGTTCCCGTGACCCTGGTTTGACTCCTACACCGAGCGGCTCGAGCGTGACGGCTGCGGACGAGAACATCGACCTGGCATCGGGCTAACTGCGACGTGCGTCTTCAACTACGACTTTGACCACGCCAGTCCGCTGACGGGCGGTCTCACACTCGAAAGGTACCCGTCGAGACTCCGGTTGACCGCCGGGCAGAATGGGCGGATGGATTCGTTCGACCTGGGCAGGCTGAGTGACTATGACTTCGAGGTCGTCTGTCGGGACTTGTTCGAGGAGATCCTAGGCCTGAAGCTCGAGATCTTCGCCCGCGGCGCGGACTGCGGAATCGACCTCCGACACATGGCCGACGACGGGAGCTCTGTGGTGGTCCAGTGCAAGCACTGGGTCCGCAGCGACCGAGACGCGCTGCTCAGGAACATGCGCAACAGGGAACGCGCGAAGATCGTGAAGCTGCGGCCGACCCGGTACATCCTTGCCACGAGCGTCGAACTGACCGTGGCAGCGAAAGACAAGCTCCTGGAGGATCTTGCCCCGTACGTTCAGGGCACAGGCGACCTGTATGGCGCGGAGCAGATCATCGAGGAGTTGCGCAAGCGCCCCGAACTCGTGCAGCGCCATTTTCGGCTGTGGCTGAGCAGTACCGCCGTCCTTCAGACGGTTCTGCACCAGGACGCGCTGATCCGGTCGGAAGACTTGGTCGACGAGCTCGACGACGCCGCGCAGACATTCGTCCCGACCCCAAGCTTCAACGCCGCTCGGGAAATCCTTGAACGGGAATCGGTCTGCCTGCTGGCCGGGATCCCCGGCATCGGCAAGTCGACGATTGCGAAGATGTTGGCCCGCGTCTACCTCGAGCAGGGTTACCAGATAGTGGACGTGACGCAGGAAATCAGCGAAATCGACAAGCTGTGGCGTCCGAACGCCCGGCAACTGTTCTTCTACGACGACTTCCTCGGCGAGATCGCTCTTGACCATCGCCTAGGGAAGAACGAGGACCGTCGACTGCTCCGGGTGCTGAACCGGATCCGGAAAGCGCCGGATAAACTGCTGGTGCTGACCACGCGCGAGTACATCCTCCGGGAGGCCAAGCACCGCCACGAGATCCTAGACGACGGCGACCTCGAACCGCTGACCTGCGATGTCGGGCCGAATGGCTACAGTTTGGAGATCCGGGCAAGCATCCTGTACAACCACGTCTACTACTCTGAGGTCCCGGCTGCTGAGAAGCGGAAGTTCGCCGTCTCGTCGCAGTGGCGCAAGCTCCTCCGGCATCGCAACTTCAGTCCCCGACTCGTCGCGCACACGCTGCGCCTTGCTGGTCGCGAAGCCACCAAGGAAGTGGCCAAAGCCTTGCTGCTCAACTTCGAGAACCCCGAGCGGATCTGGGCACGTGTGATCGAACAGCAGTTGGACGCCCCCGCCGTTCACCTGCTCGAAGTGCTGTTCACCTTCGGCCGAGGCACGGACCTTGACGATCTGTATGACGCCTGGCGGAGCTATCAAGTCGCGCTCGGGCTATCGAGCGATCGTCGGCTGTTCCACACCGCGTTGAAAGTGCTCGACGGCTCGATGATCGAAACTTCGCACCGGTTCGACCTGACCGGGCTCGAACCCGAAACCGCTCCTATCATCGCCGCCTTTCACAACCCGTCTATTCAGGACTATCTACTGAGCCGGGTCCAATCAAAGCTGGTCTCGCTTGACGAACTGCTTGGGACGATCACCGACGCTCCACGCTTTCACCACCTGGTTTCCCTCGCTTCCCTTCGTTCTCAGGTCTTCCTGCGAGACGCGTTGCGGACCCGCGGCGACGACCTGACGACATTGTTCCGCCGCGAATACGAAGAGATCGAGAGACGCGATCTTGAACAGGACGAAGAATTCTGGTCCGAGGAAAACACCAGCTTGGCAGACTATATGGATTACTACCTGAAGGTTGCGATGATCATCGACTCGCCTATCCTGGCCGAATTCATTGCGGCCAGAATCGAGAACGATACTTCCGGCATGATCGGGAACTACAATCCGAGTCACCTCGCCGACCTCGCTGTCCGCCTTTCGGCGAGCGAATTGGTCCCGGCGGAACAGCGACTTCGGTTGGTGCACAAGCTCCTCGACGAGACGATCGCCGACCGCTGGAGAGCAGAAGGCCAGCTCGGATATTTGTGGACGGACCTGACCGAGCTGGCGGACTTGCTGGCTGACCTAAAGGTACCGGGAGCGGCTGAACGCCTGCAGACGATCCACGAAGACATGACCGACGTGGTGCACGGCGAACTCCGCGCATGGCTGGCCGACGAGTCGGCGCAGCGGGAACACACAGCTCGTCATAACGACTGGTGGGACCTGGCGGAGGTCTTGTCGTTCATCGAGCCAGAAGACCTGCCCGAAGAGCTACGCCCCGCGTACGCCGTCGCGAACGACGCCGCCCAGACGGGCATCGCGGCCCAGACGCCGCCAAACGTCAAAAAGCGGCCGCTCATCAACCGGCCGCCTGTTCATATCCTCGAGCCAGCCCCCGACGAGACCCTCCGCAGGCTGCTCGAAAGCCTCGACTAACACGGGACTTGCCGCATGAAGTCCGCAAGGCGTTACCGAGCTGGGGTTGCCGGTCCGCAGGAGGTCGATATCCGGCCGGCTCGGCCTCGAACGGCGGCCTCGAACAGTTGGAGTTGGTGCTGGCCGTCAAAATCTCGCCACCAGTGTCGGAACCATCGTTACCAGCTCGATTTCTTGGGCCGGGCACGGCGGCTCAGCGAGCCGCGAGCGCAGCTCGCTGAGGCCTCCTCGTAGCACATGAGCTGCGGACCCGACGAGGTCAGCGCGATCGACTTTGTCCGACTGGCAGTCTGCACGCGTCCTCAGCGAGACGGACGCTGTCCGGCTGCCAAGGATGGGCAGAGAGGCGAGCCTCCAGCAGTTCTGGCAGAACGACAACTTCGGTGCATCCGTGTGACCTCGGCCTGACTGCACGATCGGGTCTGTGGAATGGTTCAGTCATGGAGGACGAGGACGTGCCGTGGGGAGATCACCCGCTGGACGACGTAATTCGCGGAATGCGGCGATTCGAGCATTCAAGGCCCTACTACGCTTTCAGACTGGGTGCTGACCGACGCGGGTGCCTGTTTTGGGACAGGCAGACAGAATGGGTTGGTCTGAGCGTCATCCGCTCTGGGAGATGCGCGCGGCAAGCCTGGTTGATCCCGAACGGATGACTGCCCTCTGGCAGCGGCTCGGCCTTTCCTGGGTCGCAGTGCACGACGAATTGCAGCTCGCCCTCTGTGAGGTTCACCCCGGGTAGTGGACACCGAGTTAGCAGGATCAGCTGTCCTGCTGGAAGGATGTCCTCATGCCTCCTCGCAAGCGCCGGTCGTACACGGCCGAGTACAAGGTCGAGGCTGCTCACCGCGTGATCGATTCCGGGCGGACGATCGCTGAGGTTGCCCGTGAGCTGGGTATCGATCCGGGCATGTTGAGTGTCTGGGTCAAAGACGAACGACGCCGGATCGACGCGGCCGAGGTCCACGGGGACAAGCCCCTGGAGGCGGCCGAGCGGGCCGAGCTGCAGCGCCTGCGCCGCCAGGTGAATGAGCTGGAGAAGGACAACGCGTTCCTGGTAAAAGCCTGTGTGCCACGAGCGCTGGAGGTCGCCTGATGTAGTAGGTGGCTGAAGCGGTGCTGCACGAAAG
>NZ_QZFV01000016.1:0-8054 GCF_003600245.1 Amycolatopsis panacis | reverse complement strand
GGCTGTGAAGGGACCCTTCACGGACTCTGAGTCCGTCAGGGGCACCCTCACGGACCCGAAACCGGTCGGGCAGCCACGGCTCTCTCTGATGATCACGGGTCCGCGACCAACTTTGCCGGGACCCTGGACCCCGAGTCCGTGAAGGGTCCCTTCACGGACCCCGCTCGCGGACGGGTGGGGGGTCAGGCCGCGCGGCGGCCCGCCTTCGGGATGACCAGCGGGGTCCCGGTTTCCGGGCAGTCCATCACCCGGCACGGGAGTTCGAAGATGCGGGCCACGTTCTCCTCCGTCACCACTTCCGCGGGAGTCCCGGTGGCCAGCACCTCACCGCCGCGCATGGCGATGAGGTGGGTGGCGTAGCGGGCCGCGTGGTTGAGGTCGTGCAGCACCGCGACCAGGGTGCGGCCCTGGTTCGCGTGCAGATCCGCGCACAGGTCGAGGATGTCCATCTGGTGCGCGATGTCCAGGTACGTGGTCGGCTCGTCGAGCAGCAGCAGTTCGGTCTGCTGGGCGAGCGCCATCGCCATCCACACGCGCTGGCGCTGCCCGCCGGACAGCTCGTCGACGAGGCGTTCGGCGAGGTCGGCCACCCCGGTGGCGCGCATGGACTCGGTGACCACCGAGGCGTCCTCGCGGGACCACTGGCGCAGCAGCTTCTGGTGCGGGTACCGGCCGCGGGAGACCAGATCGGCCACGGTGATGCCGTCCGGGGCGACCGAACTCTGCGGCAGCAGCCCGAGCCGGCGGGCCACCTCCTTCGCGCCGTAGCTGGAGATCACCTCGCCGTCGAGGAACACCGAGCCCTTGCGGGGCTTGAGCATCCGCGAGAGCGCGCGTAGCAGCGTGGTCTTGCCGCAGGCGTTGGGGCCGACGATGACCGTGAACGACTTGTCCGGGATCACCACGCCGAGCGATTCGGCGACGGTGCGCCCGTCGTAGGCCAGGGTGAGTTCTTCGGCGTGCAGCCGCGGCCGGGTCCGGGCCGGGGCGTCCTCGATCGTCTGTGCCACAGAGGTAAGGCTAACCTAGTGACCCCCGTTCGGGGAGTTCCGTTCGTCGCATCGCCGAGGGTGACCGGACGGTGCCGGTTCCGCCGCGGTGCTGGGGAATGCCGCGCCGCACAAGCGTAATCGTGAGCTGGAGGAGTACGGGGCCCGCTTCCCGGGAAAGCCTGTCACGCCGGGCGTGGCCAGGTGCCTGCCAGGCTGCACCTGCCCGAAGGCAGGTGTCAGGTCCCGGTGCGTGGTGCCGGCGCGGCCATCGTCACCACGGCGTCCCGCAGCGCGGCCCGCAACCTGCCGACCTCAAGAGGGCCGAGCACTGCTGCCTCGCCGGGTGGCGCGACCAGCACGATCTTGTCGTCCGTACCCACGAATACCGTCAGATCCCGGCGCCTGCCCGCCAGATCCCGGCATCCGACCGACCATTCGTCCCGCCCGTCCCGCCCAGTCACGGCCTTCGCCCTCCGATCCACACCGCTTCGCGTGTCCTCGTGCCGCGGTGGGACCGGGGGCGCCGGAGGCCCTTACGCCGGTTCACCCGAATTGCCTACTGCCGGGTATTCCGCGCTCGCGCGAGATGTGGCGAAGCGGGGACGGGAGTAGCGTCCGGGCGCAGGTGCGGGCACCAGGAGGGACGAGCGGACATGGCGGAACCCCGGAAGATCGTCGTCATCGGAGCCGGCTTGGCGGGGGCGTCCGCCGCGGCCGCGGTGCGGGAGCGCGGATTCGGCGGCGAGGTGCTGCTGCTCGGCGCGGAATCGCACCGGCCTTACGAGCTGCCGCCGCTGTCGAAGGGGGTGCTGCTCGGCGCTGCTGACGAGCCCGACTGGGTACGTGCCGAAGGGTTTTACGCCGAGCACGACATCCAGCTGTCGTCCGGAGTCGCCGCGACGAGGCTGGAGCTGGGCGCGCGGCTCGTCTTCGACGATGCCGGGGGCGAGCACCGGTACGACAGGCTTGTCCTGGCCACGGGCTCGCAGCCGCGGAAGCTGAACGTGCCTGGAGGCGATCTGCCCGGCCTGTACACGCTTCGGACGATCGATGACTCGTTGAAGCTGCGCGCCGCCTTCGCACGGGCACAGCGCGTGGTGATCGTCGGCGCGGGCTGGATCGGTACCGAGGCAGCCGCGGCTGCGCGTACGCAGGGTGCCGAGGTCACTGTCGTGGCGCCGGAGAAACTGCCGTTGGCGAACGTACTCGGCGCTGAGGTTGCCGGGGTCTTCCGGAATCTGCACACCGAGCACGGCGTGCAGTGGCGGCTCGGTGAGGGCGTTGCTGCGATTACCGGAGACACTGAGCCCACCGGCGTACGGCTGACCAGCGGTGACGAGATACCGGCCGACGTAGTGCTGATCGCGGTGGGCGCGGCCCCTCGGGTCGATCTCGCGCACGCGGCGGGCCTGGAAATCGCTGACGACGGTGGGGTGGGCGTTGACGCGGGTCTGCGTACGGCGGCGCCGGATGTGTACGCCGTCGGCGACATCGCTTCGCACTTCCATCCCCGCTACGGCCGCCGCGTACGCGTCGAGCACTGGGCGACGGCGCGTGGGCAGGGTACGCATGTTGCGGGCAATCTCTTCGGCGAGAACGAGCCGTACCTGGACTCTCCGTATTTCTTCACCGATCAGTACGAGCCGGACAAGGGCGGCCCGGCGATCGGCTGCGAATACCGTGGTCTCGCGGATCCGGAGAACGACCGCCTCGTGGTCCGAGGCGATCTGGCGGCGTACGACTTCACCGCGTTCTGGCTGGGTTCCGACGGCGTGGTGCACGCGGCGATGAACGTGAACCAGTGGGACGACGGGGATGCGTTGGACCGTTTGGTGGGTGAGCGGATCAGCGTGACCGCCGAGCAGCTGACCGACGGGAGTCTCGCCGATCTCGGCGGGTGAGTGCATCGGGCGGGTGGGGGAGCGCGAATCCGCTGAACGGGGGATGGAGCCGGGCCCGCCGTTCGGGATCTGATCACTTTGTCCGGCAGCAGGCCAGGAACTCTGGATCTCCCGCACGGTGATCCGCTATACATCGGATGTATCGCGAAGCTGGAGTGAGAGGGGATACGTCCGTGCGGTTCGAGCGCCCCGGCGAGGTCGACGGTCTCGGCCGCCAGATCTTGCGGCGAGCCTGACATGCCGAAGATCGTGGGCCTGGAAGTCCACGATATCCGCTTCCCGACTTCGCGGGAGCTGGACGGTTCCGACGCGATGAACCCGGATCCGGACTACTCGGCCTCCTACGTCGAGCTGCGCGCCGACGACGGTCCGGACGGCTACGGGTTCGCCTTCACGATCGGGCGTGGCAACGACGTTCAGGCCGCGGCCATCCGCGCGCTCGCCCCGCTCGTCGCCGGCCGTGTGGTGCCCCTGGCTCCCGTCGCACCCGGATTCTCCGCACGGATGCACGACGCGACTCTGCGCCGTTTCCGCTTTCCGGATGGTCCGGAGTGGACGGATCGGTGAAGGAGACCGGCAGGCTGGCCACTGGAACCGGCCTGTCCCCATCAAGGAGGATTCGGTGCGTACGAAGGTAATCCGGCTGGCTGCCGCAGTGGCCGTGAGTGGGCTGATGCTCGCCGGATGTGGGTCCATAAAGGACAAGACGGCTACATCCGCGACCGGTGGCCGGATCGGCGCGACAGTGCCGCTGCTGACCTCGCCGTTCTGGCAGGCCTACCACAACTACGTGCCGCGGATGGCGAAGCAGCAGGGGCTCGACGCGTTGCCGGCGGTGAACGCGGACAACGATTCGGCCAAACTGATCACCGATATCGGCACGCTGCTGGCCGAGGGCGTCCGGGGGCTGGTGGTCACGCCGGTCGATTCCGCGGCGGTGGTGGCCGGGTTGAAACAGGCGGACAACAAGGGTGTTCCGGTGGTTTCGGTGGACGTCGCGCCCGAGGGCGGCAAGGTGGCCATGGTCGTGCGCGCGGACAACCGGGCCTACGGCGTCAAGGCCTGCGACGCGATCGGCCGTCGGGTCAAGAGCGGCAAGGTCGTGCAGGTGATGGGCGATCTGGCCTCGGTCAACGGCCGCGATCGCTCGGCCTCGTTCCGTGACTGTATGAAGCAGAAGTACCCGGCGCTGAAGGTGCTGGAGATCCCCGCGGAGTGGAAGGCGGACAAGGCTTCGTCCGGTTTGGACAGTCTGCTCACCGCGAATCCGGACATCAAAGGCGTGTACCTGCAGGCCGGCGGGGTCTACCTGGCACCGGCCGAACAGGCGCTCAAGCGTAAGAATCTGTTCTTCCCCTTCGGGGATCCGCGGCATGTGGTCACGGTCAGCAATGATGGTATCCCGCAAGAGCTGGCCGCGATCCGCAGCGGCGACCTGGACGCCACCGTTTCCCAGCCCGCCGACGCGTACGCCAAGTACGGCATGTACTGGCTCAAGAAAGCGATGGCGGGTGAGACGTTCAAGCCCGGCCCGACCGACCACGGTTCCCAGATTGTGGAGATCAGTCCGGGAATTCTGGAAGATCAGCTGCCCGCGCCGGTGGTCACCAAGGACAATGTGGACGACAAGGCGCTGTGGGGTAACAACCTGTGATCGCGCCGGTGGTGCAAGCCGTGGGCGTCGGCAAGCGTTACGGGCCGACGGTCGCCCTGCACGACGTCAGCCTCACCGTGCGACCCGGCGAATCTCACGCGCTGGTCGGCCGGAACGGGGCAGGAAAGTCCACTTTGGTGTCCATCCTCACCGGACTGTCCGCAACGGACAGTGGCAGCGTGTCCTTTTCCGGTGAGCCTGCTCCGCCTTTGTCCAAAAAGGATGCGTGGCAGTCTCGTGTGGCGTGTGTGTACCAGCACGCCATGGTGGTGCCGCAGCTGAGCGTCGCGGAGAACCTGTTCCTCAACCGGCCTGCGCGCGGCGGGTTGATCGGCTGGAAGAAGCTGCGCAGGCAGGCTCGCGAGCTGCTCGATTCCTGGGGCGTGCGGGTGGCCGTGGACACCCCGGCAGGTGAACTGTCCATAGAGGACCGTCAGTTCGTGGAGATCGCCAGGGCGCTCAGTCGTGGCGCGCGGTTCATCGTGCTCGACGAGCCGACCGCGCAGCTGGACAGTCAGGCGATCGAGCGGCTCTTCGCGCGCATGCGGCAGATGCAGCAGAGCGGGATCACGTTCCTGTTCATTTCACATCACCTGCACGAGGTTTACGAGGTGTGCCAGGCGGTCACCGTGCTGCGCGACGCACGGCACGTGCTGACCGCGCCGGTCGAGAAGATCGGCCGGGCCGAGCTGGTCGACGCGATGACCGGCGAACAGGACGGGCTCCCGGCCGCCGTCACCCACGCCCCACTGGCCGTCGGCGCCGGGGAAGTACTCACCGTCACCGCGCTTTCCGGCGACGGTTTCCGCGACGTGTCCTTACAGGTCCGTCGCGGCGAGGTGGTCGGACTGGCGGGCAGCAACGCGAGCGGCAAGCACCAGGTCGCCGAGACGGTGTACGGGCTGCGCGCACCCACCGCAGGAACCGTTGCCGTGGAAGGAAAAACGTTGCCTTCCGGCGATATCGCAGCGGCATTGCAGGCGGGGATTGGCTGTGTGCCTCGCGATCGGCACCACCAGGGGCTTGTGCTCGCACATTCGATCATGGACAACGTCACGCTTTCCGTGCTCGACCGGATGGGCCGCTGCGGCATCGCGACGCCGAGGGCACGCCGGGCGCGCGGCACTCGTGCGCTGTCGGACTACGGCATCGTCGCCACCGGACCGGAGCAGCCGGTGTCCGATCTGTCCGGTGGCAATCAGCAAAAGGTCGTGCTCGCCCGGGCGCTGGAGCGTGATCCACGCGTGGTGGTGCTGATCAACCCCACCGCGGGCGTGGACGTGAAATCGAAGGAGGCGCTGCTCGCGGTCGTCGACCGGGTGCGGGCCGAGGGGAAGGCGGTGCTGCTGGTGAGCGACGAGCTGGACGATCTGCGCCGGGCCGACCGCGTGCTGGTGCTGCGCGGCGGTGCCGTCGTGGCCGAGCACCGGGCCGGCTGGTCCGACGGGGAGCTGGTGGCCGGGATCGAAGGAGTCGGGCGCCATGACTGACGTGCTGACCAGCCCGCGGACGGCGGTGTCCGCGCGGCGCCACGGGCGGTGGCTGCGTGAGCTGGCGCTGTTGCCCGCGCTGGTGGTCGTGTTCGTGATCGGCGGATTGATCAGCGACACGTTCCTCACCTTCGACAACGTGCTGAGCATCCTGTCCGCGGCGGCCGCGTTGTCCCTGGTGGTGCTCGGCGAGTCGCTGGTGCTGCTGACCGGGAAGTTCGACCTGTCGCTCGAATCGACCATGGGCATCGCCCCGGCGATCGGCGCGATGCTGGTGGTCCCGGCCGCGTCGTCCGGTTTCGGCACCGGATGGCCCACCGCGCTCGGGCTGCTCGCGATCCCGGTCGCCGGCGCGCTGATCGGCTTCGTGAACGGCTTCCTGATCGTGAAGCTGAAGCTCAACGCGTTCATCGTGACGCTGGCGATGCTCACCGTGCTGCGCGGTACGCAGATCGGCGCCACCGGCGGCAAGACCCTGTTCGATCAGCTGGACGCGTTCACCGCGTTGGCGACCACCACGTTCGCCGGGCTGCCGATGTCGGTGTGGCTGGCCGCGGCGCTGTTCACGCTGTTCGGCCTCGGTCTGCGCTACCACCGGACGGGCCGGGCGCTGTACGCGATCGGCGGCAACCCGGAGGCGGCGCGCGCCGCGGGGATCCGGGTCGACCGCATCTCCTGGCTCGTGTTCGTGGCGGCCGGAGTCCTGGCCGCGTTCGGCGGGCTGGCCTACACCGGCTACGTCGGGGCGCTCGGCGCGGACCAGGGCGACGGGCTGATCCTGCAGGTGTTCGCCGCGGCCGTGATCGGCGGGGTTTCGCTCGACGGCGGCAAGGGCACCCTCGTCGGCGCGTTGACCGGGGTCCTGCTGCTGCAGTCGGTGGACAGCCTGCTGCGGATCGCGCAGGTCCCCGCGGAGTGGCTGAAGGCGATCTACGGCGGCATCATCCTGATCGCGCTGATCATCAGCCGTTATGCCGGAGGAAAACCGCAAACCTGACGGGCGGCGCTCCGGTGATCATCCGACCTTCGCGCGTTCAGGAGATCGTGGCGGTCGGCTTGCCGGGGACAAGGGCGCCGCGGAGCCACTGCTCGACGCCGGCGATGTGCACCGTGGCCCAGGACCGCGCCACCTCCGGTTCACGGCCGGCGATCGCCTCGTAGATCGCGACGTGCTGCTGCCGCGTGCGGGCCACGGCCCCATCCTGGGTCAGCCCGCGCCAGATCCGCGCCCGCGCGGTCGGCCCGGAGAGGCCCTCCAGCAGCGAACACAGCACCGGATTGCCCGAACCTTCCGCGATCTTGCGGTGGAACCGCAGATCATGGGCCACCAGTTCGGGCACACCCGGCGCTTCGCCCGGCTCGCCGAGCAGGGTGCCCAGCTCGGCGATGTCCGCCTCGCTCATCTGCTGCGCCGCCAGCGCGGTCGCGGCCGGCTCCAGAATCCGGCGCACGGCGAGGAAGTCCAGTACCGTGTCGTCCCGGTGGAAATCGACCACGAAGGTCAGCGCGTCGAGCAGCAGGCCCGGCTCCAGGCTGGTCACATAGGTGCCGTCGCCCTGACGGACGTCCAGCACCCGGATCAGGCACAGCGCCTTGACCGCCTCGCGCAGCGAACTGCGCGAGAGGCCGAGCCGCTGGGCCAGCTCGGCCTCTCTGGGCAGCCGGTCACCCGGGGCGAGTTCGCCGGAGACGATCATCTCCTTGATCTTGTCGATCGCGGCATCGGTGACCGGCACGGTGACCGCCCCTCCCTGCAGAGACCTCGGATGTTTCGGGGTACTGCGCATAGCGTGCCACGTAACTCGTCAGGAGGACCAATGATCCGTCGCCCGGCTATGCACCGCACCCCGGCCAGAACCGCCGCCGCCGGAGGGGAACCACCGGTGAGGGCAGGGCCCCGGCAAAGTTGGTCGGGGGCCCGGCAGCGGGCGATGCGGAGGTGTGTGTGCGACCACCTCGTGGCGTGCGCCGGACCGGTTTCGGGTCCGTGAAGGGACCCTTCACGGACTCTGAGTCT
>NZ_QZFV01000015.1:0-8833 GCF_003600245.1 Amycolatopsis panacis | reverse complement strand
TCACGGACTCTGAGTCTGTGAAGGGTCCCTTCACAGACCCGAAACCGGTCCGGCGCACGCCACGAGGCGGTCGCACACACCTCCGCATCGCCCACTGCCGGGTCCCCGACCAACTTTGCCGACACCCACGGACGGAGAGTCTGTGAAGGGTCCCTTCACAGCTTTGGCAGATACGGGCCGTCAGCGACCGCCTGCCGCTTTCCGCACCAAGCCCGTCCACGGCTGCCACCGATGGTCGACGACCTTCCGGAAGTCGCTCTTGGGCGCGACACTCGGGGCCGGTGCGGGCGGGTTGTTACCCGCGCGAGGTACGTCCTGATCCGCGCCGGCCGGAGGAACGTCCTGGCGCGGGCCAAGGGGAATGTCCTGGCGCGGGCTGACCGGCGGCGGCGTGGTGACGCGTTTGCGGACCGGCCGCTCCTTCGGGGACACCGGCACGTGAACCGTGGCCGGTCCGGCTTCCGAGGTCACCGGCACCTGCGGCCGTGTGGGCCAGGAGCCCGGCGGAGCCACCACGACCTGCGGCTCGGCCTGCGTCGCCACCGTGTCCGGCCGCGAACCGGAGAACCCGCCGGTCACCAGCCCGCCACCCAGCCAGCCGAGCCCGGCCAGCACGACCGCCGACGCCCCGATGACCACGGCACGCCGGCTCCTTCGCCCCACCACGGCCTGCGGCGAGACCAGCGCCCTGCCGCCTGCGGCCGGAACCGACCCGGCCTGCACACCGCCGGTCTCGGCCACACCCGACCCGGCCTGCACACCGCCAGCCCCCGCCACATCCAACCCGGCCTGCGCACCGCCAACCCCCGCCACACCCAGCCCGGCCTGCGCACCGCCGGTTTCCGCCACACCCGACCCGGCCTGCACACCGCCAACCCCCGCCACGCCCAACCCGGCCTGCGCGCAGCCGGTCTCCGCCACACCCGACCCGGCATCGGTCGGACCGTTCACGAGCAGCTCGCCCGCAGTCGGACCGTCAACGAGCCGCCCACCCACGCCCTGCCCACCCACGCCCTGCTCGGCCGCGCCCGCCCCGGCGCCCCGCCGCCTATCCACGATTGACTTGTCGACAAATTGCCCGACCACCCCCCACCTTGCCGGGCCCAGCCCGCCCGTCAGCCGCCTGCCCCTGCCCGGCTTACCCGCCCGCTTCAAGCTGCCCGGCACACTGGCGGCGATGATCCCGGTTCGATCGGCCAGCTCCGCGGCGGAGCGGTCGGCGATTGCGGCCGGTCGCCGACCGGCAAGGCGCAGCATTGGGGACACCTCCGGGGCACTGGCACACGGGCGGACGCCACCATTCTGGCGCATTTCCGATAGATCTGTCAGAAATCCAACTCCATCGAGTGATTATTGTTTTCACCAGAAGGCAGCTCCACCGTTCGAGTACGGGGCGAGAGCGGACAACAACTGATCACTGATAAGTTACCTCGTCGGCCAGCCTGGCGTCGGCGCATACGGATCCGCGCATGATCGCCCCGGCCGCTTTCTTCGTTGTGGTAAAGGAAATTTCCTCGAACCATGCCGTGGCTCGCGCATCCAGGACACCACGCGGCCCGCGATGCCGGTTTGATTCCACCCGGATGCACGCAGCGACTCGGTGAATGAACTTCGCTGCGTTACACGAACTCCACTCAAGTGCTCCGGCGAATCCGAACGTATTCGAGATGGTGGCCGCTGACCCGTCACCGGAACAGCATCTCGGCCACACCTGCCGGGCGACACGGACCGGTTCATACCCGAGCACGCGGCCGGCCCCCACCCCAGGGTTCCGGCAAAGTCGGTGTAGAGGTCCGTGAAGGGACCCTTCACGGACTCTGAGTCTGTGAAGGGTCCCTTCACAGACCCGAAACCGGTCCGGCGCACGCCACGAGGTGGTCGCACACACCTCCGCATCGCCCACTGCCGGGTCCCCGACCAACTTTGCCGACACCCTGGGCCCCCACCCAGCACCGGTGATCACCGCCGCTTCGCCCGTGAAATCCTTCATCACGGTTCCTCGCACCGATCTCACCCGGGAGCTCGGATACTTAGTGCGAACGGAACCCCTCAGGAGGTGTTGTGCGGCGAGTCGTGATCGTGGCGGTCGCGCTGGTGTGCACGAACGGCCTCCTCGTCGCGAGTGCGGACCACACCGTCGAAACGGTGCCCACCGCCGCGGCCAAGCCGGCGAACTCCGCCGTCGGCGCGCTGTTCCTGGACGGCACGCACTACTGCACGGCGAGCGTGGTGCACAGCGACCACGGCAACGAAGTGGTCACCGCGGCGCACTGCATCCACGACGGCCAGGACGGCTCGTACTTGACCGGCGTGAGCTTCGCTCCCGGCTTTCACGACGGAGTCGCCCCGTACGGCTATTGGGAGGTCACCGACGAGCGGGTGCTGCCGGGGTGGTCCGATTCCTCCGATCAGGATCTGGACGTCGGATTCGCCAGGGTGCGCCGCGCCGGTTCGGACGCCACCGTCGAATCGTTGACCGGGGCGAACAAGCTGGCCGTGAACAGTCCGGCGGAGCGGCCGGTGAAGGTGACCGGTTACCCGGACGGCGTCGACACCCCCGCGGTCTGCGCCACCACCACGAAACGGGAGGACACCTTCCAGCTGCGCGTGGAGTGCCCCGGGTTCGCCACCGGCACCAGCGGCGGCCCGTGGATCGAGGACCCGGATCCGAACACCGAACTGGGCACCGTGGTGGGCGTGATCGGCGGGTACGAATACGGCGGTGACACCGACGACGTGTCCTACTCCAGCTACTTCGACGACGACGTGGCCGCGCTCTACCGCAAGGCCACCACAGGCCCGTGACATGATGCGGCGCATGAGCCACCCCGTGCGTGATGTCCCGATCACCGGCGCCCCGATCCGGCTGGGCCAGTTCCTAAAGCTGGCCGGCCTCGCCGAGGACGGCGCGCACGCGAAGGATCTCATCGAAGCGGAAGAGGTCACCGTGAACGGCGAGACCGAGACCCGCCGTGGCCGTCAGCTCACCGAGGGTGACGTGGTGGCCGTCGGCGGAGAGCAGGGGCGGGTCACGACCGGCTGAACGACGTCCCGCGGCAGCCGGGAACATGCGTTGATGTGGTGCGTTCGCTAGCCCACCGTGCTCAGCGGCGACCGGCCGAGGCCGATCGCCAGCGAGTCCAGCTGGCGACGGACCGAGGCGGACAGCGGCACGCCCAGCGCCCGGCACTGTTCCAGGTACTGCGCCTCCCGCCAGCCCGGGTAGCGGATCGGGGCGCCGCCCTCCCAGCCGAGCATGCTGCCGAACAACGCGCTCGCCGCGCGGTAGAAGCCATCCGCGCTACGCAGCGTGGTCGGGGCGATCGCCATCACCAGCAACCCGGTGTCGTGCTCGTGATCGGCGACGCCGGAGAGCACGCCGGCCAGCACGTCCACCATCAGCGCGAACCCGGCGAACTCCGGATTCCGCGCCGCATCGCCCAGGTTCACATCCAGCATGAACTCCGGGTACGCCCCGGCGGGGGCGGCCATGCCGAGCGGGTTCGCGGGATGCTCCTCCACGCCGCCCGCGGCCAGCACCAGCCCGATCATCCCGTGCGGCAGCGCCCGCGCCGCGTGGTGCCCGGCCCGGCCGAACGGACCGGCCCCGCGCATCGACACCAGCCCGACGCCGAACCGCCCGGCGCGCACGACCGCGCGGTCCATCGCGTCGCCCACCGCCCACAACCCACTGGCCCTGCGATAATCGATGAGCGCCGCCGCCCCACGGTCGGCGATCAGCAGCGGCTCGGCCCCAGGCGTCACGAACCCGCTTTCCACGGCGGGCAGGTGCAGCCGGGTCAGCTCCGCGACGCCGGTGTCCGGCGCACCGGTGAGATCGCCGTGGCACAACGCTTCCGCGGCCATCCGCGCACGGATCTCCGGAAAGCCGTGCGCCACCAGGATGCGCGAGACGAGTGCGATCAGTTCCTCGGCCGGCACCCGGTGCCAGGCCTGCTCGGGGATCGGGGTGTCACCGGAACCGGGACCGGCGGGAGCAGCGGAGGCGACCGGCCGTCCGAGACGGCGGGACCGAGGTCTGAGGGACACTTCACCGAGAGTGCCGGGACTCCGCACACGACGTCAACGAGGTTGGCACGAGAGTGTGATGGGGGCTTCCGCAGAGTCGTACCCTGAACCACATGTGCCGAAACATCACCACCCTCCGCGGCCTGCAGCCCGCCGCGACCACGGAAGAGATCGAAGCCGCGGCACGCCAGTACGTGCGCAAGGTTTCCGGCGTGCAGTCCCTGTCGGAGGCCACCCGCGACCCGTTCGAAGAGGCGGTCGCGGAAATCGCCGCGATCACCACCCGCCTGCTCGACGAACTCCCGCAGCGTCGCCAGCCGCCGGCCACCGTCCCGCCACTGCGCCGCCCCGAGGTCCGCGCGCGAATGGCGTTGCGGGAACTGAAGAATCCCTGATCCACCGGGTGCCCGTCCCTGGCGGCGACGGACGTGCATCCCGGCAGGTCCGCCTGCGGACGCTGCCCGGCTGAACAGCGGGCTCGCCTGGCGTTACCTGAGCAGTCACACCCTGGCGATGACCGGCCGCACAGGGTACGCGCGGGCCCATGTCGTGGTTGCTCGGCAACCTCGTTCGGGTGATCAGACCGGCGCAGTACGTCAGCAGTCGTGGAGGCCCGGCAATCGGAAGCGCCCGGGCCGGCCGCGTACCTGACTTACTTCTTGATGAGGTGACATCCGGTAGTCAGGGAAACAACCGTGTTCTTTCCCGACCCGACGGACACCTGAGCACCGAGCTGATCCACGAAGTTGAGTTCGGCGTCGCCGTTCTGGTTCACGTCCAAAGTCAGTTTGGTGAATCCGTACGCGGCGACAACCTCCCGCACCACATGCTTGACCTTCTCCCACTGGGGCACCAGAGACGTCTGCGCATACCACCGCGCCAAAAACTTCGCGCCGGCCTCTTGCTCCGTCAAGTCCGGAAACTGTGGAGCACACCCACGGTATTCGGCAGAATTGGGTTCCTCGGTCCAGTCTGCGACACCGAAGTCAGTGGCGAGGCGCTCACGAAGCGCAGTGCGAAACTTCTCATAACCGGCGACAGCCTCGTCCAGAGTCGGCCGAGCCGCCAGTTGGGCTTGCTGTTGCTGCTTCGACATCGATGGTCCCGTGGATTGAGGGGCAATATATTCGTGGCCGTCGCTGCATCCACCCAGCAGCAATGCACCGGCCAGGGTGGCGGCGATCGGCCAACTTCGGAACGACAAGTGATCGTCTTTCTAGCTAGCGGGAATCGTCAGCTGAGGTTTTCCGGCCACGACCGCGGCGATATTGTGTTTGCTGGTGCTGTCCACACCGCTCGGTGAGGTCATCGTGTACTCACTGTGCCCGTGGGAGGCCACAAAGGGGCCGGAAGCATCGGCCGAAAGCTGTTTCATCCCGTCCATCCAGTAGGGCGCTGCCCCATAACGCCAGGTCTCCGGCACCCACTGAGCAACAGGATCACCATCCGCCTTGATGTTGTACGCATGACCGTCCGGAACATCGAGGTCGCGCGCCGTGTTGTCGATACCGAAATGGTCTGCGACGCCTGGTGACCCGAAGAACACGGCGTCGTCGACCCGGCCGCCCCCACACCCGGCGGACCGGGCCGGGGGCGGCGGCTGGCGGAAGCGGAGGGATTTGAACCCCCGGTAGGTTTCCCTACGGACGCTTTCAAGGCGTCTGCATTCGGCCGCTCTGCCACGCTTCCTCACCGGTCAGCGTATCGCGCCTGCCCTCGGCCTCGTCCAGGTGTTCGAGGACACGGCCGAACACCGTGCCCACCGTGGTCTGTTCCTGCGGAGTGAGCAGGTCGATCAGGTGCTCGCGAGCGCCGCGCACGTGCGTGGGGGCGGCCTCGGCCAGCAGCCGCCCGCCCGGCGTGGTCAGTTCGGTCAGCACGCCGCGCTTGTCGTCCGGGTCCGGGCGGCGACGGACCAGGCCGGCCGCTTCCAGTTTGCTGATCTGGTGCGACAGCCTGCTCTTGGTCGAACCCAGCTGCGCGGCCAGGTCGGTCATTCTGGCCGGGCCGGCGACCGCGTCGAGGCAGACCAGTACCTCGTAGTCGGCGAGGGAGATCGCGTGTGCTTCGGTCAGCTCACGGTGCAACCGCTGCCGCAACCGTAGCGAAGCGACGATGTACGCCCGCCAAGCGTGCTGTTCGGGTCCGCGGAGCCAGCGCACGCCGGGGTGGTCGTCGATCATTCACGAAGCCTAGGTGTGCCAAGCATTTGCGACCGAACGTGGCCTCTTCCGGCAAACTTCGCCCGAAGGAGGGGTTACGGAAAGGTTGAGACTCGGCGCGAAGAAGCGCATCCTTCTTGTCAGCGGAGGGTGATTCGGGTATCGAAGCGCGCCGCAGGGGTACGCCGGCCCGGGTCTCCCACGTGGAGAGGCCAGGTGGTGGCATGGCAGGTGATTCCCGCGGTTGACCGCCCGCTGTGTACCCGCGGCCGGCACGGCCTCGATCCGGTTCGGTCGCGACTGTGAACAGCAGCAGGCAGGCACTAGCGGTGCGCCCGGCATCGATCACGCGCACCACGGCGTCGATCTGGCGCTGCTTCACTTCGCGGCCTCGGCACCGCGAAGGCATCGCCGGACGCCGGCCCGGCCGGTGGCCAACCGCCACTCGAAACCTCGGTAGTACCTGGGTGCGGCCCGCCAGAGCGCAGGGCCGCACCCAGTCTGCGTTTCCGATCCGCGGTTAGGCTTTCGCCGTGCGATTCGACGACAACGCGGGACTCGACAGCTCCGAGGTCCAGGACCTGCGCGGCAGCGGCGGTGGCGGCGGGATCGGCGGCCGGGTGGCCCTCGGCGGTGGCGGGCTCGGGCTGGTCGGGCTCGTCATCTACTTCCTGATGTCCCAGTTCGGCGGCGCGAGCAGCGCCCCGAACCCGGCCAGTGGCCCCGGGCTCGGCAGTGTCGGTTCGGGGCAGCAGGTGGACGCCACCACGCTCGCCCAGAAATGCCGCACCGGAGCGGACGCGAACCGCGACCACGACTGCGCGGTCGTCGCCATAGTCAACTCGGTGCAGGACTACTGGACCCAGCAGTTCACCCGCTCCAGCCAGACTTACCGCAAGGCCACCACGCGGTTCTTCAACGGCGGCGTACGCACCGGCTGCGGCAGCGCCACCTCCGACACCGGCCCGTTCTACTGTCCGGCCGACTCACACGTGTACATCGACCTGTCCTTCTTCAACGAGCTGAAGACCCGCTTCGGCGCGAAGGGCGGGCTGTTCACCGAGGCGTACGTACTGGCCCACGAGTACGGCCACCACGTACAGAACCTCACCGGCACGTCGAAGCGTGGCAACGGCAGCGGCCCGACCGGCGGCTCGGTGCGCCTGGAGCTGCAAGCCGACTGCTACGCCGGGGTCTGGGCGAACCACGCAAGCACAACGCCGACCGAGTCCGGCAAACCGCTGGTGCAGGACGTCACGAAGGACGACATCTCCCGCGCGCTCGACACAGCAGCCCGGATCGGCGACGACTACATCCAGTCGAAGCTCGGCAGCGGCCACGTCAACGAATCGAGCTTCACGCACGGCACTTCCAAACAGCGCGAAAAGTGGTTCACCACCGGGTTCCAGACCGGGCAACCGGCTCGCTGCAACACCTTCAGCACCAACGACCTCGGCTGAGCGCGTGCGGCGTGAAGCGGGTTACAGTCAGGCCCATGCAGGCGATCACGATCCGCGAACCCGGTGGCCCCGACGTGCTCGAATGGACCGAGGTGCCCGATCCGCGTCCCGGCCCCGGTGAGGTGCTGCTGGAGGTCGTCGCGAGCGCGGTGAACCGGGCCGATCTGCTGCAGCGGCAAGGAAACTACCCGCCTCCGCCCGGCGCCAGCCAGGTGCTTGGCCTCGAATGTTCCGGCGTGATCGCGGAACTCGGCGAAGGCGTCGAAGGCTGGCAGGTCGGCGACGAGGTGTGCGCGCTGCTGGCCGGCGGCGGGTACGCCGAGAAGGCCACCGTGCCCGCCGGGCAACTGCTCCCGGTGCCCGGCGAGGTGGAGACGATCACCGCGGCCGGGCTGCCCGAAGTTGCCTGCACCGTATGGGCGAACGTGGTGATGCACGCCGGGCTCCGCGAGGGTCAGGTCCTGCTGGTGCACGGCGGCGCGGGCGGGATCGGCACGCACGCCATCCAGGTCGGCAAGGCACTCGGCGCGACCGTCGCGGTCACCGCGGGTTCACCGGAGCGGCTGGAGAGCTGCCGCCAGCTCGGCGCGGACGTGGTGATCAACTACAAGGAGCAGGACTTCGTCGAGGTGCTGCGGGCCGAAACGAACGGCGCCGACGTCATTCTCGACAACATGGGCGCGAAATACCTCGACCGCAACATCGACGCACTCGCCATGGACGGGCGGCTCGTCGTGATCGGCATGCAGGGCGGGGTGAAGGGCGAGCTGAACCTGGGCAAGCTGATCGGCAAACGGGCCGGCGTATACGCGGCGGGGCTGCGATTCCGTCCGCTGGAACAGAAGGCAGCGATCGTCGCCGACGTGCGGGAACGGCTGTGGCCGCTGGTCGAGCAGGGTTCGGTGGCGCCGGTGGTCAGCCAGGTCGTACCGATGGCCGAGGCCGCTTCCGCGCATCGGATGCTCGAAGAGGGCACCGTGTTCGGCAAGGTCCTGCTGACCGCCAAGTCCTGAGCTGTGAAGGGAACCTTCACAGCCTTAGCGTCCAGGGTGTCGGCAAAGTCGGTGTAGAGGTCCGTGAAGGGACCCTTCACAGACTCAGAGTCCGTGAAGGGTCCCTTCACGGACCCGAAACCGGTCCGGCGCACGCCACGAGGTGGTCGCACACACCTCCGCATCGCCC
>NZ_QZFV01000014.1:0-8864 GCF_003600245.1 Amycolatopsis panacis | reverse complement strand
TGTGTGCGACCACCTCGTGGCGTGCGCCGGACCGGTTTCGGGTCTGTGAAGGGACCCTTCACAGACTCAGAGTCCGTGAAGGGTCCCTTCACAGGCCTCTACACCGACTTTGCCGGAACCCTGGACCCTGAGGCTGTGAAGGGTCCCTTCACGGCCTTTACGACGGGGAGGCCGCTCAGCCCAGCGCCTGCATGAGGTCGGCCAGCAGATCCTGGCCGTCCTCGATGCCGACGGAGAGCCGGATCAGGTCTTCGGGGACCTCAAGGGTCGAGCCCGCGGTGGAGGCGTGCGTCATGCGGCCGGGGTGCTCGATCAGGGATTCGACGCCGCCGAGGGACTCGGCCAGGATGAACAGCTTCGTGCGGGACACGACGTCCAGCGCGGCCTGTTCGCCGCCGGCGACCCGGAAGGAGACCATGCCGCCGAAGCGGCGCAGCTGCTTCGCGGCGATCTCGTGGCCGGGGTGGTCCGGGAGGCCGGGGTAGTAGACCTGGGTGACCTTCGGGTGCCGGTCCAGGGTGCGGGCGATCAGGTCCGCGTTGTCGCTGTGCCGCTCCATCCGCAGGGCCAGCGTCTTCAGCCCGCGCAGGGTGAGCCAGGCATCGAACGGGCCGGGCACCGCGCCTGCCGCGTTGCGCAGGTAGAACAGCTGCTCACGGACCTCGTCCTCGTTGGTCAGCACGGCACCGCCGACCACGTCGGAGTGGCCACCGAGGTACTTCGTGGTCGAGTGCACGACGATGTCCGCGCCCAGCGCCAGCGGGGTCTGCAGATACGGGGTGGCGAAGGTGTTGTCGACCACCAGACGGGCCCCGCCCTCGTGCGCGGCGCCGGCCAGCGCGGCCAGGTCCGCGATGCCGAGCAGCGGGTTGGTCGGCGATTCGCACCAGATCAGCTTGGTCTCCGGGCGCATCGCCGCCCGCACCTCGTCGATCCGGCCGAGGTCGGCGACAGTGTGCTCGATGCCCCACAGGCTCAGCACCTTGTCGATGAGCCGGAAGGTGCCGCCGTACGCGTCGTTGCCGAGCACCAGGTGATCACCGGGACGCAGCACGGTGCGGAGCACGGCGTCGGAGGCGGCCATCCCGGAGGCGAAGACCAGCCCGTGGCGAGCGCCCTCCAGCGAGGCGAGCGACTCTTCCAGCGCGGTGCGCGTGGGGTTCGCGGTCCGCGAGTATTCGTAATCGCCCTCGCGGGTGCCGCCCACGCCGTCCTGCGCGTAGGTCGAAGTCTGGTAGATGGGCACGATCACCGCGCCGGTGCGCGGGTCGGGCTGCTGCCCGGCGTGAATCGCGCGCGTCTCGAAGCCAAATGCGGAGTAATCGTGGGCCATATGGACCAGAGTACGATCCACCCCGGATATTCCCGTCAGGTGGGACGGGTTCCCGGAGGGAGAGGCGGCTGGTAAAGCCGCTCACCATCCGGGCTGCTGCGGATACCCACTGGGTCCGGGCTGCGAGACCCAGTCCACGGTCGGCTTCACCAGCGCGAGCACCAGCGTCGCCACCTGCGGGATCAGGGCGACCAGCGCACCGGCGATCCCGAAGCCGATCAGCTCCGACCCGCCGCGCAGCGAACTCACCCCGACCGAGACGAGCACGGCGGAGGTGATCGAGTAGGCGATCGCCAGCCCGCACCCGGCGATCACGCACAACCGGCCGGCCGGCTTGTGCAGGAACAGCGTGGTCGCCCCGAAAATCAGCAGGACGGCCAGCGCAAGGTTCACGATCAAGGCCAGCAGCCCGTAGCCGAGCCCGCCCCGGTGCCCGAGCAGGACCGCCCCGCCGATCGCGCCGAACAGGGCCACCGCCCCGCCGACGGCGGCCAGCACCCCGGCGATGATCGCGGTCGCGCCGTTCGGCCTCGGCTGCATCGCGCCGGGATAGGGCGGGTACTGCTGCTGGGGGTAGGGACCCGGCATCTGGCCATAGAACTGCGCGCCGGGATAGGGCTGCGGGGCCATGGGCTGACTGCCGGGATAGGGCTGGCCGGGCATGGGCTGGCCGCCGGGATACGGCTGCGCAGGCATCGGATGGTTGCCCGAGTACGGCTGGGCGGGCGTCGGCTGGCTGCCGGGAAACGGCTGGCCGGGCGTCGGCTGGCTGTCCGGATAGGACTGGGCGGGGGTCGGCCGGCTTCCCGGATACGGTTGCGGACCGGACGCCGGCTGACCGGAGTAGGGGTACTGGCCGTGCGGCTGCTGGGGGTCGGTCACGGGAATCCTTCGGCTGCTGCGGACCCGCCGGCCGCGGGTACGGTCCCCGTATCGTGCCAGGCCGTCGCCCCATTCGTGGCGAATTTCGCAGGTCCGGCCGGCGAAGCCTCAGTCCAGCGGCAGCGCCGGGGCCCGGAACCGCAGATGCCCGAAGGTCGAGGGCAGCATGGCGAGCAGCAGCACCAGGGGTGCCGCGACCATCAGGACCGCGTGGTCCAGCGCGGCGAACCCGTCCAGCCGGAACACCGCGCGGAAGTACTCGGCGTAGGTGATCCCTGCGCCGAGGAACGGTTCGAGCAGGATCGCCCCGATCGCCAGCAGGGCGCCGAGCACCAGCAGTATCGCACCGGTGACCGCGCGGAAGAAGGTCGCCAGCGAACCGACCAGAAAAGCCAGCGCGGCACCCAGATAAGCGCCGAGATCCACCAGTGTCCACGGCGAAAGATCACCAAGACTGAATCCGAACGGAATATCGATGAATCGCGTGACCGGAAGATAACCGGCAGCCACCGCCGCGACGAGCCCGAGCAGGCCCGCGGCCAGTGCGCTGCCCCGGCCGGGATGCCGCGATTCCCTGTCCGGGTACCGATTCCGCGGCACCTGCCGGGCGGTGGATCCGCGCACCGTGGCTCTCCTCGAGATGAAAGGCGGGGACGATCGGCGCTCACCCTAACCCGGAAAATCCCCGCTGCCGCCCGGCCACCGCGCCCGGCCGGGAAATCCGGCGGCGATTCCCCCGGCTGTCGGAACGCAGCAAGATCGGGATAACCACCATTGTGCATTTCACCAGGAAATGGTCCGCGAACGACGAAGGGCGCCTCCCTGAGGAGGCGCCCTTCGCGGGTTTTTCAGCGGCTCACCACTGCGGTGTCTGGCCGTAGCCCGGCTGGCCCGGACCCTGCTGACCCGGCTGCTGCGGCGGCGGGCCATAGCCCGGCGGGGGCTGCTGGCCGCCCGGCGGCGGGTACTGCGCCGGCTGGCCGAAGCCACCCGGCGGCGGCTGACCGTAGCCCGGCTGCGGCGGCTGGCCGTAGCCACCGGGCTGACCCGGCTGACCAAAGGGGCCCGGCTGGCCGTAGCCACCCGGCTGGCCGTAGCCCGGCTGCGGCGTCGGAGCGCTGGCCGGGTTGGCCCCGCCCGGCTGACCGAACCCGCCGCTGCCCGGCTGACCGAACCCACCGGGCTGGCCATAGGGGCTCGGCTGACCCGGCTGACCGAAGGGACCCGGCTGGCCGGGCTGGCCGGGCTGGCCGGGCTGGCCGAAACCGCCCGGCGGCGGGCCGAAGCCACCGGACTGCCCGGGACCGTCCGAGGGGCCGCTGCCGAGGCCGACGTACTGCGCGGTGGCCGGGATCAGGCCGAGCACCCCGACGATCAGGATGATGACGCCGAGGATCACCGTGAGCAGGCCCATACCGGAAGCGATGGTGTCGCTGGTCGAACCGAGCTGCTTGAGCTTGTCGGCCAGCGGACCGCTGATCGTGGTGCCGATCATCAGGAGCACGGAGAACACCGCGACCAGCAGGCCACCCGCCGCCACCGCGATCGGCACGAACTTGCGGATCCCGGCGAGCCGTCCGGCCAGCGCCAGCCCGACCCCACCGGCCAGCGCGGCGACCGCGCCGACCAGCACCAGGATCACGTAGATCCACAGGGTGCCGGGGCTGGACAGCCCGGACTGCTCGTAGAACTTGTCCAAGTCCGCCTGGCTGGGCGCAGTGTCCAGATAGGCGGAGTAGTCACTGACCTTGCCCATGTAGAGGAAGGAGTAGATCAGCGAAACGACGGCGAGCAGCGCGGTCACGCCGCCGGCGACGAGACCGAACACCGGGTTGCCGCCACCCGCCCCCGCGGGTGCGCCGAACGCGGGCGGCTGACCGAAGCCGGGCGGCCCGAAACCGCCGGGCTGACCGGGTCCGCCGAAGCCCTGCGGCTGGTCGAACCCTCCCGGCGCGCCGAAACCCTGCGGCGGCTGACCGGGTTGGCCCGGCTGGCCGGGCTGACCGGGCTGACCGGGTTGGCCGAACGCGGGCGGCTGGCCGAACCCGCCGAGCGCGGCCGGGTTGTCCGCCGCGCTCGGCGGCGGGGCGTACGGGATGGCCGGCTGCTGCCCCGGCGGGACCAGCTGCGTCGACTCCGCGGTGCCTTCGGTGCCGCCCGCCGGGTTGACGACCTGGGTGGCGTTCGCGTCACCCGGCTGCGGGGGCTGCACGACCTGGGTCGGCTCCGGCGTGTCGTCGAAGACGCCGCCGGAGGCGGGCTGCGGCGGCTGGCCCGGTTGGACCACCTGGGTCGGCTCCGACGCGCCGAAGGGACTGTCCTGCTGCGATGTGGGACCACTCGACGGGTCCTGCGGCGACGGCTGCCGGCCGCCGTCCTCAGACTCGTTCGGTGGCTGCGGAGCACTCATGCGGGTCTTGAACCCCCTTGACGACGACGCGAGAACGTTCTATAGGACGCACGCTATCGGATCGCAGGCCGGGGCGCGCGCAGGACGCCCCGACCCGGGAACCGCAGGTCCGGCTACCGGCCCGCCAGGAAGGCGAGCAGGTCGTGCCTGGTGACCACGCCCGCGGGCTTGCCGTCGATCAAGACCAGCGCGCCGTCGGCACTCTCCAGTGCCTTCATCGCCGCGCTCACCTGCTCCCCTGCGCCGATCGTGGGCAGCGGCGGCGACATGTGCGTCTCCAGCCGGTCGGCGAGCTGCGCCTTGCCGGTGAACAGCGCGTCCAGCAGCGCGCGCTCGTTCACCGCGCCGACCACCTCGGCCGCCATCACCGGCGGCTCCGCGCTGACCACGGGCATCTGGCTGACCCCGAACTCGGACAGGATGGCCACCGCCTCGGCCACCGTCTCGTTCGGGTGCGAGTGCACGAGGCTGGGCAGCGAGCCGCTCTTGCGGGTCAGCACGTCGCCCACGGTGGCCCCGGAGGAGTCCGGCGGCAGGAAACCGTAGGAGGACATCCAGCTGTCGTTGAACACCTTGGTCAGGTAGCCGCGGCCGCCGTCGGGCAGCAGCACCACCACGACGTCGTCCTCGGTGAGCCGTTCGGCGAGCTTCAGCGCCGCCGCCACGGCCATCCCGCAGGAACCGCCCACCAGCAGGCCCTCCTCGGTCGCGAGCCGGCGCGTGATGTCGAAGGAATGCGCGTCGCTGACCGGGATGATCTCGTCCGCTACCTCGCGGTCGTAGGTCTCCGGCCAGAAGTCCTCGCCGACGCCCTCCACCAGGTACGGCCGTCCGGTGCCGCCGGAGTAGACCGAACCCTCCGGGTCCGCGCCGACCACGCGCACGCCGCCGTCGCTGGCCTCCTTGAGGAACCGGCCGGTGCCGGAGATGGTGCCGCCGGTGCCGACCCCGGCCACGAAGTGGGTGACCCGCCCGTCGGTCTGGCGCCAGATCTCCGGTCCGGTGGAGTGGTAGTGGCTGGCCGGGTTCTCCGGGTTGGCGTACTGGTTGGGCTTCCAGGCGCCCTCGATCTCGTGCACCAGCCGGTCGGAGACGTTGTAGTAGGAATCCGGGTGCTCGGGCGGCACCGCGGTCGGGCACACCACGACCCGGGCACCGTAGGCGCGCAGCACGTTGCGCTTGTCCTCGCTCACCTTGTCCGGGCAGACGAACACGCACCGGTAGCCCTTGCGCTGGGCGACCATGGCCAGGCCGACCCCGGTGTTGCCGGAGGTCGGCTCGACGATCGTGCCACCGGGCCGCAGCTCGCCGGAGGCCTCGGCGGCCTCGATCATGCGCAACGCGATGCGGTCCTTCACGCTGCCGCCCGGATTGACGTACTCGACCTTCGCCAGCACCAACGGCTTGAGGCCCTTGGTCAGCGAGTTCAGCTTGACCAGCGGGGTGTTGCCCACGAGGTCCACGATGTGCTCTGCGTACTCCACACCGGAAGCCTAAACGGCCCGGCGGGGCTGTCCAGCGCGGACGGCCGCGGCGACCGGGTCTCTCCGGGTGCGCGTCGGGCCGGGCGGGCGGTGCTCGGCGAGGTCGGGCCTCCCGGCGAGGACCTGGGCAGCCACCAAGCCGCGCGTCTACACCGGGATCGGCCCGAGGGCCGCCGAACGCCGATCCGCCATCCCGTCCCGGAGATTCGTCCCGGCGCCACGTGCCGTCGCCTTATCGGAATATTCCCACGGGGCGACAGCCAGGAAGAGCCATTGCCTGACGGTCATGGCCGGTTCACCTCCACGGCTTTCGGTTTTTCTTTCGGACGCGCCGAACGTCCTAGTGGTTCCACAGCTATTCGGGAACGCCCGATCGGACCATTCTCGCCCAGCCGTCCGCGCCGGGCCGCTCCTCCCAGCCCGGCGGCCAGACCCGCTTGTGCCCCGGCCGAGCCAGCGCCCCGTCCAGCCGGGCCGCCGATTTGACGCCGAATTCGGCCTGTTTCTCGAACTTCGCGCCGTGGAAATTCTCCCGCTCGTCGCCGAAGGTGGTGGTGCGAAAGTCCGCGCGTTCCAGGAATACAGCCTGGTTGAAATCCGCTTTCGTGCCGAATTCGGTACCCCGGAACGCGGCGAATTCGAAGAATTTGGTCTGGTAGCAGACGATCGAGCGGATCCGGCAATGCGTGAGAGTGAGTGCGACGAGGTGGGCACCGGAGAAATCCAGATCGATGTCCGGCCAGAACGACCCCAGCGGCTCCGGCGCGGTCCCCGGGCGCAGGTGCAGCATCAGGATCCGCTGCGCGGCCTTGCGCACCTGGATCTCTTCGGCTTCGTCATTGTGAGGCATGCGCAGGTACGCACACATCAGGTTGACGATGGTCTGCCGCTGCTCGCCATGGTCCTGCGCGAGCCGTTCGAGGGCGTACAGCCCGGCCAGCCGGACCGGCGCCCGGTCGCTGCCGAGCTGATCGGCGGCCTTGCCGTAGATCTCGGTGATCCGGCGCTGGGTGGCGTCGTGGTCCTTCTGCACCAAGTCCAGCTCGGCCGAGCGCTGCCGCCGGGCGGCGAGCAGGAGCGCGGCCGCGCCACCGGTGCCGACCACGACGTTCGCCGCGGTGCGCAGCGCGTCGAGCCGGGCTGTGTCCTCCGGTCTGCCCTGACCGAGCAGCAGGAGCAGCACCGTGGCGGCGAGGCAGGCGAGCAGCACGATGCCCGCGCCCCACCAGGCGATCGTGCGGGTGGTCAATACCCGGCTGGACGGAAGCACGGCGGCGATCCTGCCATGCCCCGGCCGGGAGATGGGTCACCTTCGCCTTTCCGTACCGGCCCGGAGGCGGCAATATACTGAGCAACCGCTTAGTGCCGTTGACCCGAGGAAGTGTCCCGACATGCCCGAAGCCGTCATCGTTTCCACCGCCCGCTCCCCGATCGGCCGCGCCGGCAAAGGCTCGCTGGTCGGCATGCGCCCGGACGACCTCGCCGTGCAGATGATCCGCGCGGCCCTGGCCAAGGTGCCACAGCTGGACCCGGCCGACATCGACGACCTGATGCTCGGCTGCGGGCTGCCCGGCGGCGAGTCCGGGTTCAACATGGGCCGCGCGGTCGCCGTGGAGCTGGGCTACGACCACCTGCCCGGCTGCACGATCACCCGGTACTGCTCCTCCAGCTTGCAGACCACCCGGATGGCCCTGCACGCGATCAAGGCGGGCGAGGGCGACGTGTTCATCTCCGCCGGGGTGGAGACCGTGTCCCGGTTCGCCAACGGCAGCTCGGACTCCTGGCCGGACACGCAGAACCCGCTGTTCGCCGAGGCCGAGGCGCGCACCCAGGCCACCGCCGAGACCGGCGCGGACAGCTGGCACGACCCGCGTGAGGACGGCCGGCTGCCGGACGTCTACATCGCGATGGGCCAGACCGCGGAGAACCTCGCGCGACTCAAGGGGATCACCCGCGAGGAGATGGACGAATTCGGCGTCCGCTCGCAGAACCTCGCCGAGAAGGCGATCGCGGACGGCTTCTGGGCCAAGGACATCACCCCGGTCACGCTGCCGGACGGCACCGTGCTCGCCAAGGACGACGGCCCGCGCGCAGGGGTCACCCTCGAAGGCGTCTCCGGGCTCAAGCCGGTGTTCCGCCCGGACGGCCGGATCACCGCGGGCAACTGCTGCCCGCTCAACGACGGCGCGGCGGCCGTGGTGATCATGTCCGACACGAAGGCGAAGGAACTCGGCCTCACGCCGCTGGCCCGCGTGGTGTCCACCGGCGTCACCGGGCTGTCCCCGGAGATCATGGGCTACGGACCGGTCGAGGCCTCCAAGCAGGCACTCACCCGCGCCGGTCTGTCCATTTCGGACATCGACCTGGTGGAGATCAACGAGGCGTTCGCCGCGCAGGTCATCCCGTCCTACCGGGACCTCGGCATCGAGCTGGACCGGCTGAACGTCAACGGCGGCGCGATCGCGGTCGGCCACCCGTTCGGTATGACCGGCGCGCGGATCACCTCGACGCTGATCAACTCCCTGCAGCACCACGACAAGCAGTTCGGCCTCGAGACGATGTGCGTCGGCGGCGGCCAGGGCATGGCGATGGTGCTGGAGCGCCTTTCCTGAGAAAAGCCGTGAAGGGACCCTTCACAGCCTTTGAGTCCAGGGTTCCGGCAAAGTCGGTGTAGAGGTCCGTGAAGGGACCCTTCACGGACTCTGAGTTTGTGAAGGGTCCCTTCACGGACCCGACACCGGTCCGGCGCACGCCA